>JAADHT010000189.1:0-1796 GCA_013151705.1 Kiritimatiellota bacterium
AAGATCACGATAACAAAAGTACCGGTACCCGTGGCCTATGGTCCCGCGTTCGAGGGTGAACGCATACGAAAAGCCGATGTCCACTGTGAGTTCGGAGGAAATAAAACAACAGCTTTCGAATTTGTCACCTCGCTCGAACTTGATGAGATCAACGATGGCGAGATTGAAATCATAGGACCTGACATCGACACCGTCGAAGAGGGATCGGCGCTTCCGCTCGCGATATGGGTTGAAGTGGCCGGACGCAAACTCCAAGCCGATTTCGAGCCTATTCTTGAACGTCAGATCCACCATCTACTCAACGGAGCCGAAGGCATATGGCATATGGGACAACGAGACATCGTCTGGACCCGCGTCTCGAAAGATGGGTTCAAGCAGGGATTGCGACTTAAACACTACGGAGAGATTCTGCATGCCAAACTTCTCTCGGAGTATCCCGCGATAGTTGACAAAGTGAAAGTCACACTTGTTACGGATGAGGCTGAAGTCGAAAAACGCATAGTCGTGGCGAGAAAGGTTTACGATGAGAGGAATAGACGCCTGGAGGCAATGACGGATGATTCCGTGGACACGTTCTACTCCTGCCTTCTATGTCAATCCTTCGCTCCTGATCATGTTTGCATAATATCTCCGGAACGCCTGGGACTCTGCGGAGCCTACAACTGGCTCGACGGTAAAGCCGCCTATGAGATAGATGAGACAGGACCGAACCAGCCAGTTAAAAAAGGAGAATGCCTTGATCCAGTCAAAGGCGTTTGGAAAGGAATTAACGAATACGTCCATACAAACAGCCACAAGGCGATAGAGAGCTTTTCGGCTTATTCCCTGATGAACAATCCCATGACAAGTTGCGGATGCTTCGAAGTGATCTGCGCTTATGTTCCGGAATGCAACGGTGTGATGGTGGTAAACCGCGAGTATCAGGGAGAGACTCCGATTGGAATGACCTTTTCAGCGCTCGCCGGAAGCGTGGGCGGTGGACAGCAGACCCCGGGATTCATGGGGTGCGGAAAAGTGTTTCTCACATCAAAGAAATTCCTCTATGCCGAAGGAGGATACAAACGTCTCGTTTGGATGCCAAAAGAACTCAAAGAACTCCTGCAAAGCGATCTGGAGAAGCGTTTCGAGGAACAAGACGCAGTGGGACTCATGGATAAAATCGCCGACGAAACAATGGCGATTGAAGCCAATGACGTGCGAGCGTTCATAGAAAAAGTGAAACATCCCGTGTTGGAGATGGACGATATGAGCCTCATCAGCGAAGAGGCGCCATCCGTTTCCGAAATACCGGAGGAAGAATCAACAAATTCGGATTCGACCGACTCCCCCTCCGCAGCAACCAATAATGAGGATCCAGCGGAGCATGGTGAAACGATTGAAAAACTTGAGAATCCAACCAAAGTGGACCTCGATGAAATAAAAAAACAGATCAAAAAGGAATTGCTGGATGAGACGCGTCAGTCCATCACGGAGGATGTCGTCAAGGGGATTATCGGAAGTCTCAGCCAGAATTTCCTGGGAGGATCTTTTGTTCCATCGGCGATTGACACCCAAACAATGTCCCATGAACGATCCGTGGCTCACGCACCCACCAATCCACAAGCGCAACCTCAAACAGCCCAGCCCCCCCCAGCCCCTGAATCAATAGAATCCGTCGAGGAGAAGCTGAGCAAGGTGAAATCCTTCAAAATACCTCAAGAAACCTGCGAAGTCCCGGTTTGGAAAGTACGGTTGGGAGCGACAAAGGCGGAAGGCGGAACCCGAACGGTCACGCACGAGATCGGTGGAGCGACCTG
>JAADHT010000189.1:1832-4315 GCA_013151705.1 Kiritimatiellota bacterium
ATGCCGAACAGACCACTAATCGCAATGGAGGTTTTCGACAAGGTAAGCGAGAAGTATCCTCAGGTACTGAGGAGCCTTTACGGAGAACTATTGGAGAATCCGCCTGAGATGGCGAAAGCCCTCGTTGATAAATATGGAGCCGACTTGATCAGCGTGAGGCTCGAAGGAACACATCCGGAAAAAGGAGATAGAACAGCCGAAGAGTCGGTTGCGCTGGTAAAAGAGATTCTCGGATCCGTGAGTGTCCCGCTAATCATCACCGGTCATAATAATTTCGAGAAAAACAACGAGGTGATGAAAGCGGTGGCGCAGGCGTGCGAAGGAGAAAAACTTCTTCTCAGCTACGTGGAACAGGACAACTACCGTACAATCGCCGGCGCGGCTCTCGCTTACGGACATTCAATTGTCGCTCAAAGTCCGATCGACGTCAACATAGGCAAACAGATGAATATCCTTCTCACGAATATGGAGCTCAAGCAAGAGCAGATCGTAATGGATCCTATGACGGGAGCCTCCGGCTATGGGATAGAGTACACTTATTCTGTAATGGAGCGTATACGCCTTACCGGAATAAACGGTGATAAGATGCTCGCCGGTCCGATGATTGTCTCACCGGGGCAGGAATGCGCTAAAATCAAGGAGTTTAAAGCTCCGGAAAGCGATTACCCCGAATGGGGAGATCTCGCGAAACGCGCGGCGATGTGGGAGCTCTCGACCGCGGTCAATCTCCTCTACGCGGGAGCCGACATTCTAATCATGTATCATCCCGAAGCCGCGATGGCGACGAAATCAACCATAACAAAGCTTATGGGATGATGCTAGGATTAGGAGAACGAATTGATTCCACTCCACAGTCCTTGGACCGCTGAATGGCGGTAGTGTCAAAAATAGGATGAAAAAGAATGAAATAGATTAGAAATAAACTCAATATCCAATATCCAACTCCCCGAAGGGATTGCGAAGCAATAACGAATATCCAATAATGAAGGAAAGAAATACAAAAAGAAAATTTAATCTGCAGGAACGATTCATTGATTACGCGGCGGCCATAATCAAATTAACGGAAAATACTATTGCGGAATCTGCAATAAACTTATCGATCTGCATACAGGTGACGAAATTCCAGTATGCTGCGGAATTCGCATGGAGGAAGTGGATTGAGACGAAAAAAGAAAAAGTAAACTCGCAACTACAACAGCAAAAGGAGATGGTAAAATGGGAAAACTGATTATCGAACAATGTCCGGAAACGGGAATCTGCTCCATCGTTAAAGAGAATGGGGCCAAAGTGGATTTAACGCCGGGAGAAGCCGCTGAAATACGCGACACGCCAGGCGCCAAGCGTCAATTACAATCACAGGAGGTGTGAAATGGCTAAAAAATTAACGGGATTGCAGATACAAAAACTTCTGCCAAAGACAAATTGCAAAGAGTGTGGTTCAAACACTTGCCTGGCGTTCGCCATGAAGCTGGCGGGACAAAAAGCGGAGTTGTCGGATTGCCCGTACGCGTCGGACGAGGCGAAGCGGATTCTCGGGGCGGCGAGCGAACCCCCGGTGAAAAGCATCGCGCTAGGACCGGATAAAACTCTCAAACTAGGCGAGGAGACCGTGTTCTACCGTCATGAGAAAACATTCGTCAATCAAACGGCGATAGCGATAAATGTCAACGATGATGATCCGACGGATCTGACCGATTCAAAACTAAAAGCCGTGAAAGAGTATCTCCTTGAACGGGTAGGAGAGGAACTGACGATAGATCTCGTCTCGGTGACGCAGAACAACGCCGACGGAAAGGCATTCGCGAATCTCGCGAAAAAAGCCTACGAGACGACTGGCAAACCCGTTATTTTGAGAACCTCCGACAAGGCGGCCGCTACCGAAGCCGCGGGGATTCTCAAAGGCTCCGCCAGCGTAATGATGGCGACTCCCGAAAATGCCGTGGAACTCGCGAAAGTCGCGACTGAAAACGGACACGCCCTCGCTATTTCCGCGCAAAACCTCGAAGAGATGGTTCAAACCACCGCGAATCTGAAAGAAGGCGGATTCAATGAGATCATACTCAATTTTCAAACTAATTCATTGGCGGAACAGTTTCAGGTAAACTCAATAGCTAGAAAAGCGGCCCTGAAAAACGATTACAAACCTCTAGGTTATCCATCGCTCTGTTTTGTCGAAACAGGAGATCAACTTGAAGACACCGTGTTCGCCGTGAACGAGATTTCGAAATATGGTGGAATATGCGTCTTGCCATCTTTTGATCCCGCTCAATTGGCCGCGTTGATGACCCTGCGACTGAACATCTACACCGATCCGCAGAAACCAATTCAAGTCGAGCCGAAAATCTACGAGATTGGCGAGCCAACCGTTGATTCTCCCGTATTCCTGACGACAAATTTCTCACTCACCTATTTCATCGTTTCGGGTGAAATTGAAAACAGCGGAACGAGCGCTTGGCTGCTAGTCCCGGAATGCGAGGGAATGA
>JAADHT010000055.1 GCA_013151705.1 Kiritimatiellota bacterium
TCAACGCTCCCGTCGAACCGGTTCCCAGAAGCGCGTCGATAACGATGTCCCCCGATTTGAAGGAAGGCGCTTCCATTGAAAAATCCACATCCGAAGGCGTAAGTTCCGCATGGAAGAGAGCGTCTCCCTTCAAATCGGAGATCGGACAGACCGAACGCAAAACCACGGGAACGACCGTGCGCTCGCTCAAAAATTTCGCGACTACGTAGGCGTCTCCCCCGTTGTTGCCCTTTCCGGCGAGAAGGACGAATCGTTTGACGTGGTTTTCCGCGAGATTAGCGGCGAATTCCAGAATCAGCTCTCCGGCACCCCGTCCGGCGTTTTCCATCAATACGGCCCCGGGAATTCCGCCCTCGCCGATGGTTCTGGCGTCGAGCGCCCTCATTTGTGAAACGGTCAAAGTTTTCATAAATCCTCACCTCAATGTTTTTAGTGCGGGATAGAGTTTTTTGTATTTTGCGAATTTCGCGTCGTAACCAGCCACGCGCTCGGGTTTGGGATGGACAACGGCGAGGTCGCCGGTATTCCGCGCCGTCAGTTCGCTCAAGGGAATTCCGGTTTCCGGCTGTCCGAACTCGTTTTTGAACCACTGTAGTATGTTTCCGCCGGTTAGGCTGTAGGCCACCGTCGTGTATTTGCCGCGCAAAGTGTAATCGTAACAGCAGAGATTGCCCTCGCGAAGCTCGCGGCTCAAGCGCTTTTCGGACAAAACAGGGCAGATGCATTCGACCGTGCCGGTAGCGTACATCGCGGAGCCGTCCTCGACCACGCCGGCGCCGACGGCGCCGACCGTCTGATCATGTCCGCCAGCGTAAACCTTCGCGCCAACCGGCAAGCCCGTCTCCTCCGCGAATTCCGCGGATATCTCTCCGACGAGTCCTCCGGTCGGTAGCGGGCGCGCGAGTCGAGACGCGCTCAAATCCAGATAGTCGAGTATCTCGGGACTCCAAGCGTGCGTGTTGATGTCGAATATTCATGGTCCTGCCGGCTAGCGGCCAGCTTATCGCGGGCTTCAATCCCATCTTCAGACACATAAGATCCTCGTAGCAATGGAAACCGGCGGCGGCGTTCCAGATGTCGGCGCGGTTCTCCTTCAACCACAGGAGTTTGAACAGCGTGAACATCGAATAAGCGGTGTGCCCGGTGATCTCATAGAGCTTCTCGCCGCCGAACTCGGAGGCCACTCTCTCCACGAGTCCGGCCGCTCTGGCGTCCGAGGAGACCATTCCGTTTCCGATTATCGCTCCGTTCGAATCGACCGGAGTGAACGCCTCGCCCTGGCTTGAGATGCTGATTCCCGAGACGGGATCGCCCTTTCCGGCGGCGGCCACCGCCGTTTCTTTGATCACGGCCAAACAACTTCCCATCACCTCGTTCGAATCCAACTCGGCGTGTCCAGGCTCAGGTGTGAGAACCGGATACGCGCGGTACGCCGAAGCCAGCGTCGCGCCTTCCGCGTCGAATACGACGGATTTGCATCCGCTGGTACCAATATCCAAACCAAGATAACTCATTCCTTATTCCTCCCAAAACAGATGCTAAATCCATCGCGCTCGCCAGCCGCCGACGGACAACGCGACGGCGATGCGGGACGCGAAAAAACTCACGAAACCGCAAATGACACTCGAACTTTTTTTATGCGCTTTCAGACCGCGGTGCCAGCAGGGGGGCGGGGACGCACCGCCCTGCGTAGGTCCGTATCGCCGAGACGGACTCGGGAACCGTCGCGCGTCATTGATGTTTTTTCGACTCAATGACACAGAGACCCGGTGACGCGGTTTTTTTGAGCCGCTTTGGAATCAAGTGGATTTCACCATTCAAGCAGATCGTATCCAAGGTAGCGGACGAACGCCTCGCGCACGGCCTCCTCCATATACCCCGTCGAAACGCTGACGTGATGCCGGTATCCGCCGTAGCCGATTTCGCGCAACTTGCTTTGCAATCCCGCGATTTCCGCGACTCCCGCGCAACCGAAGAACTCGGGAGGAATGACATCGTCGGTGAATCTTCCCTCGCCGATGAAAAACTCGAGTCTGCCATTATTGGTGATCGAACTCGCTCAACTCCTTTCTGGCCTCCGCTATCAAACACTCCTGAAAAAAACCGCGGTTTCCGAAAAACAGCGCGAACGTCGTCTTATTTATTGGCGCGACCTCCTTTTTTTGTTTCACTTGTACGGATGGCGACGACATAAAAATTCAAAACAACCATTTGGATTCCTTCCTCCACTACTTCTAAAGCGTAAAAAAATCTTTCTTAACTTGAGCCAATTGCGAAAGTCTGAGCGAGTCATGACGCACGGTCGTTCAGACTTTTGCAACTGGCTCACTTGAAAATTGGATGTTCAATATTTGATTGTGGCTTCACCGCTTTGGCTTCTGAACTATGACGCGAGCGAATTTTAGCTCTTGGCGTCTTGGTGGTTGACAGCGACAAATCAAATAAGTTTGCGGGCGGAATCCGCAATCTCCAGTTCATCGTTGATTATCGCGAGCATCGCTTCGTAAACGGCATCCTGCCCGGCCTTGACGGATGCGCCGACGTTCCGCTCGTAGGGTTGCCGTATGGCCGTCGCCACGTTTATCTTCGCGATGCCGTTTTCGAAAGACTCCATAATATATTTTTTCTTGATTCCCGTGCCGCCGTGCAATACCAGCGGAACCGCGGTCCTATCTCTGATCTCCCTCAACCGCTCGATATTCAACCGCGCCTCGATCTTCTTCTGATCCTTTTTGGCCGCGGAAATCGCACCGTGTATGTTTCCAATCGCGACTGAAAGCCAGTCCGCTCCCGATTCGTTCATAAAGCGCTTCGCGTCGTCCGGCGAAGTGAATCCTTTTCCCGAAGCGAACAACTCCTCGTAGGGAGGAAGGGGGCCGGCCTCGTGTCCCATCACAGCTCCCAATTCAGCTTCGACCGGAATGCCGGCGGCAGCGGCCAATTCGACCACTTCGGCGGTCGCCTTTATGTTGCCTTCGAGATCGAGACGCGATCCGTCGATCATAACCGACTCGTATCCCAGCTCAATGGCCTCACGGATGACAACGTCGTAATCGACCGGCAAATCATCCTCGTCGATCACGGGAACGTGGTCGAGATGCAGCCTGGTGTGATTCTCATCCCGACACCGCAGATACTCGTCCCGCACCGCCTTCAGGCTTCCAGACTCGAATTTGATCCATTCAAGTCTGGCGACCATTATCAACCCGAAACTGTTAGTGTCGCGCAAAGCCCTCACGACTGGCTCCATCATTGGCAGATACGGGATGTTGAACCCCGGCACGACTGTTCCGTTTTTCAAAGACTTCACCACAATCTCTTTAGTGCTCAATCTCATTTTTCGTCTCCCTTGTCAGTCCTACTTTAAATTTGCCATATTCCACCATTCGATGCTCGACGTTCATCCCTCCATTCAAAATTGAACGCTGAAAATTCAATATTGAAATTATTTTCACCACCTCACTGGCTTACGGAAATGGGCGGGCGAGGACGCTCCGCCCTACCCGCAGATTCACCGACTCTCCGTCTCGTTGTTGCGGGCGCGCCCCCTACATCGCGTCTCCCCGTTTCACCGCCTCACTGATTCACCCGTCCTGCTCCTCGCCCGCGAAGTCGTCCAGCTTCCTCTCCAAGGCGCTCAACCGTTCATCCAGCTCGGCGAATTTCCCGTCGCCCGCCATGGCAAACCGCTTAGTTCCCGACTGCGCGAACACGGTTCCGGCTCCGAACGAGAGAAGAAACAAGCAGATCAGAACTTGAATGTCAACAACGCACTTGGCCAGCACGCCTTTGGGCACCATGTCACCGTAACCGACGGTGGTGGACGTAATCAGGCTGAAATGCAGGCAGTCCTGAAAACATTTCAAAGCGCTCAAAAGAACGCGCGACTTGTCGCCATTGGCGGCATCGTCCCGCAACATCTCGATCCATCGCGAATCAACGCCTGAAATAGGATGGTCGTCACCGTAGCCGTTCCGCTGGCAGGACACCGACACCAAATAAAAGTAAATCACCCCGAACATCAGTATTATCTCGATGTAAAGAATCGCCAGGTGGCGTATGCTCGACAAACTTCGTTTTATGTTGCTCAAATACAAAATAGTCAGAATCAAAGGACCAGATAGAAGGATAAAGGAAACGAAGGCGGCGAACCGCGGCACGCGCTGTTCGAGATCCGTCGCGAAAACCATGACCACCACCACCAGTAGAGCGAAAAAAACATACGACAAGGTAAAAAACAAAGGCAAACGCGGATATTCCCTCAGCACTCTGTTTATGAAACGAGGTCCTTTCATTTGTCAAGTCCTTGTTTAAATTTGTTGCATTTCACCACTTAAAATCAACAATGTTTCCCGTATTCGACACTTTGGGAGCGGGACTAGAGCGCTCGGCGCACTCCTCGCTCTCCCCTCCCGGCTCCCCTCATTCCCCATCGGGAAAAACGCACTCACCGAAGCCCCTGGAATCGTTTATCCGTCCCAAAGGAAGGCACCAGCAATATATTCTGCGACCTTTGGAGACGGACATACGGCCGGCGTTGAATCGAAGCCCGAGGGTTTCGAGCGGCTTGTCCTCGAAAATGCTCATCGGCAACGCCAACTCCACGACATATCCATCTTTTCCGCGGACGACCGCCGACTCCCATTTGGGACTCCATTTGAACCCGACCGTTTTATTCGACGCCAAATAATCGCTTTGCACCCCGTGCGAGGATATTCCGAATACGAATTTCGAGTTTTTCAGCTTTCGGGAGTGGAAGACGAAAAGCACACTGTCCTCTATGGGAATGTACCAGTCTTTTTTATGTATCATTTTCCTCAAAGACGACGGCTTGTCGGATTGGCATTTGAACGCCAGAAAGAGATTGCGGCCGTTACGCAGCGCCTTGAGCTCGACATTCTCCTCGGACCAATGTTTCGTAGTCAAATTGAACCAATGCCCGGCGGGTGGAGCGTTCTTCCAATCCGCTTCGTCCAACTTACCGTCTATCCTGATGCGGCCCTTCGCGTTTTTTATCGTCAGCCTGCGCTTGAATCTGACATTCAATTCAGCGGTTCTGTCGTATATCTTGAGATTGTTGATCTCAAGCGAAGTGAGAAGCTTCGGAAGCGGAAAGAGATTTTTCCCTCCGTACTCGATCGGCAGAGCGACGCCTTTAGACTTACCTGGATCTACCGTGACATCCACAATCGGATCTGACGTAGTCCAATTGGAGCCTTTCGGCGAAACGAGTTTCAAATGAAAAGTCAGCGGCGAATCATAGGTGTTGAGCAGTTTCAAGCGAATCGCGAGTTTCGCGGCTTCGCCGGGATATATCGCTGGAACTTTGTAGTCCAAACTGTTCAATATCCTCGTCAACTGGTCGCCGGCGAATGCCTGGGGGACCTTCGATTCGGAAGAGTTTGGCTCCACGACCTTGATGGAAACACCGTCCGCGGTCGGCCCTGCCAACAAATAATGATAATACGCTCCTATTCCGCGGCCTCCGCGGAGCGGCGCGCCGCCGCCGCCGGTGATGATGTATCTCACTCCGTCGGAACGCCCCTCGTCGGCGAATCTGTGCTCGTGTCCCGCGAAAACGGTGTCGATCCTGTATTTGACGAGCAATGGATGCACGGTGGCGTTCCAACCGCTTTTCTCGTCGTGCCACAACGGTTGGTGTATGAAGACAAAACGATACTTCAGGTGTTTCGACGCCTCCAGGCGTTCTTTCAGCCACTCCAGCCGCGCTCCCGCGATCTTCGCGGGATGCCGCAAATCCTCCGAGTCGAGAACGATGAATTCGCACCCGTTGACTGTGAAATCGTAATAGGGTTCGCCGCAACGCTTTTTATACAATTCGAGCGAGACCGCGTTCCAGATGTCGTGGTTGCCCGGAACCAACCGCAGCGGTTTCCGCAAAACAGCGCACGCCTTTTTAAACACCGCCCACTGTTCGTCGATCTTTTTGGGATCATCGATGTATCCGGAAATCATATCGCCCGTCATAACCACGAATTCAGCGGGTGATTTATCTATTTCCTTGAGCATGACGGGAAATATCGAAGGTTGCGTCAATGAATGGCTTCTTTCCGGACGGCAGTCGCCTAGAACGGCAAAAACGAACGGCTTGAAATCCGTATTATCGCCAGCCGACGTTTGAAATGAAAACGTCACCGCGAACAACGGCATGCAAATCGATGCAAACGCTCTCAAGACTGAAAATTTCATTCGACCTCCATCATCGCCGCGCCGTTTCCCAACCGGATATCAACTCTTCCAACAATATAGCCCGCCCCCGCGCCTTTTCCACTCCGAACCCCCCGTCATCGGGGTCAACCCTGCGATACTTGACTTTTTCGCCAATCGGTTGTATGGTGAGATGTTCGCTTTAAATGCATTTAACCCACAGGAGGTGTAAAATGGCCAGGCCACTGCGTATAGAATATCCTGGAGCGCTTTATCATGTTTTAGATAGAGGCAATCAACGGCTTGAAGTTTTCCAACGAAAATGTGATTGCGAAACCTTTTTGGACAAATTGTCGTTATTCATAGCTGACTACAATATCGAAATATACTGCTATTGTTTAATGACCAACCACTTTCACCTACTGTTAAGAACGAATGAATCGAACTTGGGCAAGTTTATGCAATCATTTCTCACCTCCTTCACAGTGACAATCAACAGGCGCAATGGAAAGACAGGCCATCTTTTCCACGGAAGATACAAAGCACTGTTGGTTGAAAACCAAAAATACATCTCTGTTCTCTCCAAATACATCCACTTAAACCCAGTGCGAGTTAAAAAAAACAAATCGTTGCCGGTATCAGAAATGAAACGACTGCTTGACACTTACCCTTGGTCAAGCTATCTCGCAACCATAGGTTTGTCTGAACCGCCTGATTTTTTAAAAACTGACACCATTTTGCATATGTGGGGAGATAAATGCGAAGATCAGATGACAGCCTATCGAAGTTATGTGGAAAACGGACTGTACAAGGAAGTCGAGAATCCATTTGATTTAGCCATACGGCAACAAATCATTGGTTCTGAAACATTCGCCGAGAAAATAGCCCGCAAGTATTTGTTGAAAAGAAACCCCGAAAACGCCAGAGACAATTACGAGTTGTTCAAGGCTGCTCGTGTGCTACCGCCGGAGGAAATTGTGAAATTGACCGCCAAGGCATTCAACACGACAGTTGAGAAAACGCTGGCGAGAAAAGACAAGCACATGCAAGCGAGAAAATTGGCGATGTTCCTTTGTTGCAAGTATTGCGTGAGCAAACATCCCTTGACGGAAATAGCTGATTTGTTTTCCGTCTCATTAAGCGGTCTCACAAAGACGAGGGACATCGTTCAAAACGGCAACGACCAAGTATTGATGGAAAAGGCCGTGGAAGTAAAAAGTGCGATATCGCAGGGTTGACCCCAACCACTGACCCCAACCACTTATGTTGCCTGAAACACGCCGAGAGGGAACCGTTTGTCGATGAAGGAGCGTATATCTTGTGGGAGGGAAGCCTCGAACGTCATTTTCTCGGAAGTTTCCGGATGCGGAAACGTTATATGCCAAGCGTGCAGCATTTGCCGTTCCGCGTCGATTTTCCGGGCGCCTCCGTAGAGAGCGTCGCCGGCGACCGGATGACCAACGGCCGACGTCTGCACTCTGATCTGATGGGTGCGTCCCGTCTCTATGTCAAACTTGAGAAGGGAAACAGGAACTCCGCCGGCATCTCCGACAGCCAGAGTTTCGTAGCGAGAAACCGCCTTTTTGCCGGCATCGTCCGAAACCGCCATTTTCTTGCGGTTCACGGGATGGCGGGCGATATAATTCGTCAACTCGCCTTTTCCAGTCATCGTGCCGAGTACAACGGCCAGATACGTCTTGTCAACCAAACGCTTTTTGAATGAATTTTGGAGTGCGTTCAACGCGTCGGGCGTTTTAGCCACCACCAAGCATCCCGAAGTGTCTTTGTCCAAACGATGCGCTATGCCTGGGCGTATGGAATCGTCGAACCCGCGGAACGAGTCCGAATCTTTGAAATACCAAAGTAGCGCGTTGACAACCGTTCCGGAAGGCGTTCCGTCTCCAGGATGAACCACCATGCCCGCCTTCTTGTTCAACACGAGCAGATATTCGTCCTCGAAAATAATTTCAAGAGGAAGTTTTTCAGGCGAAGGAACGGCATTCCCGCTGTCGGAAAATGAAAACTCGACCGCGACCCTCGTGGCGACCGCAACCTTGCGTCCAGGATCCGAGCACAAGACGCCATCGAGGGAGACATTTCCGTTTTTGATCAGTTTCTTGAACGAAGTTCGCGAGATTCGCGGCTCCGTGGAAGCCAGAAAGCTGTCCAGGCGCGTCCCTCCAAAACTCTCGTCCACCACGAATTTGAATGTCTCGCTCAAATTCATTCGCTCCTTCCGTCATTCCGCATTTTCGCGCTCATCCGGAATTGCGCCGTCTTCCTCGCCTCGCCGCCCCTTTCTCTCTCTGTATCCGAGGTAAAAGAAGAAAAACACGGAAACCGGCACGATGAAAAGCGCCACCGACTGTCCCGGCGAGAAAACGCCGAAAAGAAAGTCCGAATTGTCACCGCGGATAAACTCCAAGCAGAATCTGGCGATTCCGTAAAGCGCCAGATAAAGAGTGAACACCTGTCCTTTGGCCAACCGTCTCAACGCGAAACATAAAAGAACAGCCAAGAGAAAATTGTTAGAGGCCTCGAAAAGTTGAACTGGATACAACATTTGACCGGGATGGACATTAAACGCGTTCGCGTATTCGACACCCCATCCGTAATGGCATGGCGTTCCGAAACAGCACCCGTTGAGGAAACATCCGATTCTGCCGAAAGCGTGTCCCAGCGCCGCCGATGGAGCCATTAGATCGGCCATTCTCAAAGGATCCAGTTTTTTCCTCCTGCAATAAACGAACAACGTTATGACACATAATATACAGCCACCGTAGAAGACAAGCCCTCCATGATCGATGCGGATTGTTTCGAGAAGTATTTGCGGAAACGAACGACGAACTGTTACGCCGTTTATGACGGTGTGTTTGAAAGTGTCGAAAAACTCTATGACGAAAAACAATCGGGCGCCGACGACACCGGCGACAACCATTAGAAACGTCAAATCAGCGACTTGATCGGCCGACACTCCAACATGCCTGCGGTTGCGTTGCATCAAAAAATATCCCGACAACACGCCGATGGCGAACATAATCCCATACCAGCGGATATCGTGCGAGAAGAGTGTGAAAGCGACAGGATTGGACAAAGTCATAGCGAACCTCCAATGGAAACGGGTTGTTTCGACGATTCTCCGCGGGAGACTTCCCACATTAGAGATGGCTCTGGAAATATTTTGAAGTCCGCCATAGTCGTTCCCGCGGCCGACATCTTTTTTTCATGATGGGTGAATACGCCGAACTCGTCCCGTCTATGCGCATCCGTCGAGAAAGCCAGCTTGCCGCCCTTTTCAGCGAGTTTACGCAGCATCATGGAATCGGCATCGACCTCGCAATGGGAATTCAACTCCAACGCGACTCCCGCGGAAACCGCCTCGTCAACCACATCCGCGATGACCTCCTCCGAAACGGCAATGTGATTGGCTATGAATCTGAACGGATGCCCCAAAACATCGATTCCGGAGTTTATCAATTCGCTCGTATTTTTTCTCCACATATCGAAAATCTCCAATTTTCCGGCGTTAACCTCGAACGGCAAAAAATGCACGCTACCGATCAAAACGTCCAAGCGTTCCCTGTAGGCCGGGTCGAAAGTGAAACGACCGTCGCACATGATCTCCGTCTCCAATCCCACGCGCGGCCCTTTGCCGCGCAACGCCTCGATCGAGGCCAAATACGACTCGAGCCGCTCGGCTCCGAAGTCCTTGTGCGCGTCGAAGACGGACGAATCGCTCATATAGGCCCGAGCCCAAGCCACATCAGGAGGAAAATAGATGGCGAAAGTGTGGTCGGTTATAACGACTCCGTCGAGCGAATCGGAGGCTTCCAGCTTGTCGACGACAAAATCCAAAGTCATATCGCCGTCCGCGCAATAACTTCTGTTTGTGTGAAAATGACAATCAATCATAAAACACCTTATATCGCGTAATTGCAGTCAATCTTTAATGAAAAAGCTGAAAAATTTTCAATTTCCGCCCGAGGTTCACACGCCGAGCGCGCGCGGATAAATTCAATTTTCAAATTAAAACGCCGCGTCCGCATGGGAATGTTTTTTCACACTTCAACGCCGAATGCGTTTGTAAATACGCCGCTAGCCCGCGGTGACCGCCAGAGCGGTATCCACGTTGCCGAAGGGAGCGCTCACCTGCACGCCTTTAATGACATCCCGAAGTCCCTCCACCGCCTCTCTCGCGATGGCGATCCCCTCCGAGCGCTGCGCCTCCTTGGTATCAGCTTTTCCCATTCTCTCCATCACGGAGTCCGGCACGACCACACCCGGCACCTCGTTTTTCATAAACTCGGCGTTTCTATAACTGGCGAGCGGCCAAATACCGGCGAGCACGGGAATTTGAAGATCGGCGATTTCATCGATGAAACGCAATAGCGGTTCGATATCGAAGACGGGTTGCGTTATTATAAATTCGGCGCCGGCCTCGATTTTCTCGCGGGTTCTGCGAAGTTCGCGGATCATATCTATGGCGTTCGGATCAGCTCCGACTCCTATAAGCGCGCTTGTCGGATCACCAATCGGATTGCCACCCAGATCGATACCCTTGTTGAGTTGCCGCTGCACCTCCACCATCCCTATGGAGTCGGCGTCGAAAACGGCGGAGGCGTTGGGATATTGGCCCAGTTTCGGCGGATCGCCCGTCACAAACAGCAGGTTTTTAATGTTCGAGGCGGCGCAACCCAGCAGGTCGGACTGCATTCCGATCAAGTTTCGATCGCGGCAGCAGAAATGCAAAACAGCCTCGATCTTGGCCTCGCTTTCAATTTTGATGGCCGTCACCAAAGGCGAAATCCGCGAACTCGCTCTGGGACCGTCCGGTATGTTTATGGCGTCTATGCCGGCCGCCGCGCATTTCGCGGCCTTTTCGATCGTCGAAGCGAGATCGAATCCTTTCGGCGGGACGATCTCGATTGTGGATATCCATTCTCCAGCCGCGAGTTTCGCGCCCAGAGAGGATTTCTCGGCGGTCGGGACGGGTTCCTTCAAAGTCGTTGAGTCGACGGGTTTCGTCACGACCGTTCGTTTTCCAATGACGGCCACCCTCTTGATGCTCCTGGCCATATCGGCGATATGCTCCGGACCGGTACCGCAACATCCACCCACGGCGGAGGCTCCTAGATTCACGAAACGCAGAGCGTACGTCGTCAGATACTCGGGACTGGCCATATAGATCATTCTGCCATCGACTTGTTTGGGAATTCCGGCGTTGGGTTGGACTATCACCGGTAAATTCGTGGCGGAAAGAAGCGTCGTCAATGGATTCAGGATACCTTCCGGACCGACGCAGCAATTCAATCCGACAGCGGTGGGCGCTGTTTCAACATCGGAAAGCAAACCCACAAGATTCCGTAGAGGCTCTCCTCGGTGCGACTCGCCGTTCCTGTCGACCGAAAAGCTCAATACGTATGGAAAATCGTCGCAGGACTTGGCCGCCGCGGCCAACGCCGTTTCAACGTCACGGAGGGACGGAAGCGTCTCGAAAACAATAAAATCCACGCCGCCGCCGCGCAACGCGGATATCTGCTCGGCCAGAACGTCGCGGCATTCCTCCTCGTCGAGGTTCACGCCGGCGGCGGCGGTCAAAGGGCCAACCGAACCGGCGATCAAGGTGTCGCCGTTTGACTGGTCGCGCGCGATTTCCGCGGCGGCCGTGTTTATCTCGAACACCTTGTCGCCCAATCCGAATTTGGAAAGCGTTACGCGATTCGCGGTGAAGGTGTTGGTCGTGAGCACATCGGAGCCGGCATCTATGTACGCCGCATGTATCTCGCCTATGACGTCCGGCGCTTTGATATTCAACTCGTCGAACGATGTGTTGACGAAATAATCCCGCTTGTAGATTTCCGTGCCCATGGCTCCATCGAAAATCAGGACTTCGGAGTTTATTCGTTCTTTCAATCCAAGACGGGAAACATCGTTTTCTTTGTCTTTATTTGAAACGTTGAGTTCATTCGTCATTTTCAGGCACTTTCAATTTGGTCATGGTGAATGTTGGCTGGTTGATGATGAAAACCTCGATTTCTTCAGGATCGAGCGAGGCTATCCGTTGGGGTTTCTGTTGGTTTCGGGAGGGCGCCGCGGTCGTGGATTCAATGGAATCCGAATCGACGGACTCCACATTTTTTCCCGAGTCGCCGTTGAATAGCAGATTCAGTGAAACAACCAGCACAACGATGGCGCATACAAAAAACAACGCCACTTTGAAAATTCTTTTGAGACGCTCCTCCTCGCGGACGTTGACTTGTTTTCCGTTGTCAATATCCTGAAGTATCTCGTCCGGAACCTTGTGCCCCTCGCCTCGGGACGCCATTTCCTTCTCGAAACCGCTCAAAATCGGAGAATGGTCCACCTTGTAGAGCTTGCACACCTGCTTGACATAGGCGGTTACAAACACTTTCGGAGGAAAATTCGACTCCTCGTCGTTCTCCAAAGCCAGGATGAAATCCTTTTTGATTTTCGTGGTCTGCGACACCTGCTCCACGCTCAACCGCGAACGAACGCGAGCTTCTCTAAGCATTTGACTGGGAGGATAGCCGGCACCACCGGAATGACGTCTGTTCAAGGAGGGCTGCTTGAGATTCCCACTTTTTTTCGAATGCGCCGGCTCTCGAACAATCGACTTCTTCGCGGGCTCGCTACGTGAAGCGGGTTTCTCTTTGAGCTTGTTCCATGGATTCACATCTCCAACCCTTTTTTTTTCTTTTTCAGGAATATCCGGTTTTGAAACGGACTGGCTGGCGGCGGTTGCCGCGTTACGCGGGCCAGGCGAAGTTTTCTCTTCTTCAGTAGCGATACTGGGGGAAAACGCTTTTTCGGAATCCAAGTCCGCGGAGACGGTCTTGGCGGCACTCGGTTCCACCGCCTTTTCAACAGTCTCCCCGAATTGGGATTCATTGGACTTTTCGGTGGCGGCCACTGCGGTTTTCTCACCTTCAGCGGAGGTGGCGGCCGACGAGGCCTCCTCCCCGGAAACACCTTCCGTTTCGTCGTCTTCGGGAAAATCGAAAGGAAGAATCTGCTGACCATCCTCGTCCGAATCAAACCGTGAATCTTTATCTTTTTCGTTCATATCAGCGTCCCGCCCGTCCTCTTTAACACATCCGCTCATCAAACCACATCGTCTCCGCATTCCA
Source organism: Kiritimatiellota bacterium (assembly GCA_013151705.1). Lineage (GTDB taxonomy): Bacteria > Verrucomicrobiota > Lentisphaeria > Victivallales > JAADHT01 > JAADHT01. The sequence continues at coordinate 13,317 of JAADHT010000055.1, forward strand.
ACGCAATCGCCGACCAGCGATTATCCAAAACGTCGCCGCGTCGCCGACTCTTTATTATTTTCACTTCGTTCGCCTCGATTTATCCCGTTTCAATCTGGCTTTCATTCTCACTATTTCGTTCTCTTTGGCCAGCATCTCTTTTTGATACTTTTTGATACGCCGCCTTGTCTCTGAATAGTCGTCTCCAAGCTGTCTGACCTGGCGGCGTTTTGTCGATTCGGCTTGACGATCTCCAGAGGTGTTTCCCAGAACGTAACCACCGTCCCAGCCATAATACAAACCGCTTCTATTGTTGTTGTTGTTGTTTCCAGAAACATTCTTGCCAGCTAATTTAGTGCCGCTGTTTAGCAATGTGTCGGACTCCTTCTGAAGTCTGGGAATCTCCTTCTTGAGAAACGCCACGCGGTTTTGCGCCTCCTCGATTTTAATCCCAAAGCTCTCGATTGACGCGTTGAGCAAGTTCCTGTTGAGTTGCGTGATCCGCTTGCGCTCGGCCGCTGCGGCCGCTTTCCGCTCTTTAGCCAGGTTTTGTTTACGCGTCGCCTGTTTTTTCGCGTAGGCGGCGGCCTTTTTCGGATTATACCCGTATTTTTTTTGGATGTCCACCGGCAAATTCTTGAACTTCACGAACATTATTCCGATTTTATGTCCTATCTCGAGTCCATCCGGACGCCTGGATATGACGTACGGGTCGATCAACACCTTTCCGTTTGGAAGTTTCACTTTTTTGGCGTCCGCGAAACTCGCCATCAAAACACAGAAAAGAACTGTGATGCGACTTTTCTCGAATATTCTCATAATTCAGCTCCTTTTAGTTTTATTCCCGTAACGAGATTGAACTCTACAGTTCCGTCGGGGCGGCGAAATCCTTCTTCGAGCACGGCACATTCCATTCAACTGACTTCACGTTGACCTCCATCAACCCTCCATTGACTTCGGATGTCAAATTGTGCGGAAACATAATTCCGCTCTCAAGCGAATATTGGTTGTAGTAGATGGTGATCCGCAATATCCTGCCATCGGGAAATCTGTGTGATTCAATACGCTTGACCGGCAGATACGTCTCTTTATCGACGTAGTAGACGATAGGCGGCAATTCGAATTCGCTTTTCGGCTCGCAGACGAATTCATAACATTTTCTGCCGGAAGCCATCGCCTCGCCCTTCAATTCTATACTTTTGAAAACATCCTTCAGACAAACCCCCGGGCTCCGGAGGAGCGCTATAAAACGCAAAGCCTTCAATGATTTACCCTTGAGAATGGAAAGAGGCTTTCCCGTGACAAAACACCAACCCGTCTCTCCGTCGAACCCTTTCTCCATGGAGATTCCGTCCGGATTGATCATTTTGATTCTGATCATATCGGGTTTCATTGACAAAACTGTGCTTTCAGCGGGCTTTTCCCTCGTGTTCCTACGGCATTCGCCAATCACTTTTTTCGATCGAATGGACGCCAATTTGCCTTGCGGATCCTGGGCTTTTCTCATTTTCGCCAAAATAGCGTCGACTTCGGGGGAGAACATGACCGTCGCGCACCCACTTGCGAACAGCGAAATGGCGAGCAGTCCCGACAACACAAGCGACTTTTCCATAACACATCTCCCTTCATAGCACCACTTGCAAGAACCGCGGAAAACCGCTGAGCGGTCTGAAAACGAATGAATCAATCGGGAAACGGAAAATAGCATATCCAAAGCGAATTGCAAACATCCAACAAGCCTATTCCTCCTTTTCCAGGCTTGCTCGGTAATCGCTCAGTGAATAGCTGAAGGCAAGTGAAAAGTAAACACTCAATAAAAAACAACCGCCCGCCTTCGCCCACTACGGCGTAACAAGCAAATGATCGCAAATGAATGCGAATAAGACAAAAGATCGTTATAGATTGAGGCTATTGAGGTGGCTGAGGCATTACGCTTGCTCGACGCGCGGCATCTCCATCTACCTCGCCTGCCGTGAGCTTGCCGAAGGGCGTCGGTGGAATCGAGAACGCGATTGGGAAGGAAAATCGCCGAAGATCGATCGCGTTTCCGAGAATTCGGAGATTCGTGTTCGCCGCTCATTCGAAATCTCTTGCCGCCATCTGTCGATGCGCCACCGACAGACGGACGCGGCACGCCAGTTGAAATCCGGGCTGGAGACGATAGATTAACCCGCGTTCGTAAATTCACGAAATGCTTCTTGTCAAAGTGAAGTTTTAACGTATACACAGTACTAGTTGCAAAAATCTGAAGTTGTTTTCTCCACGACCGCTCAACAGGAAGCGTAAGGAAAAAATCTTGACTTGAAAAATGATATACCCATCGAACAGTTTGGTTCTCGCTCCGCTCTCCGGATTCACGGATCCACCGTACCGACGATCGGCCAGACGGCACGGTTGCCGATACGCGTTCACCGAAATGTTGGACGCCGGCTCACTCGCCATGGGCAACGGCAAAACCGATAAAATGCTCGTCAGAGACGATGACGAGTCTTGGCTCGGAGTCCAGCTTGTGGGAGCCGACCTCGCGCATCTGGCGAAAGCCGCGGAAATTCTCAACGACGGGAATTTCGACGTCCTCGATTTCAATCTAGGTTGTCCGGCGCCGAAAGTCGTCAGAAAGGGCGAGGGAGCGAAACTCGCGGAAGATCCCGAAACAGCAGCGCGGACGTTCGAAGTGTTGTCGCGTATATCGCGTTTTCCGGTCACGGCAAAAA
>JAADHT010000034.1 GCA_013151705.1 Kiritimatiellota bacterium
GTCTAAGGTCTTCGTATCTTGTTAATTTGCGGTTCTTAAGGGGTTTTCGCTTTTGCTGTTGGTGGGTAGAGTATGATGGTGATTGAGAATCCGGTAATTATGGATGCTCAAGCGCGACTCAACTATGTTAGGAAATTAGGCTCTTTCTCAAAATGAGTGGGTAGTAGACAACACCCCTCCCGCGTGATATATTATAATCTGTTTTCAAAAAAAGTCAAATGAGGCAATTAAAGGAGTATGAGAAAATGATGAAACGTGTATTTGAGCAGGCACTGGGAATCCAAAAACCTTGGGTTATAAGCAAGGTAAACTTTGACGTGAAAAACAAGAGATTGGATGTCCATATCAGCTTTGAGCCAGGAACGCGATTTGAATACCTCTCTGAAGATGAAAACATTGAAGGGGAATTCCCCGTCTATGACACCAAAGAAAAAACGTGGCGGCATTTGAACTTCTTTCAACATGAATGCTATCTTCATTGTCGACTGCCTAGAGTTAAGCCGGAAGATGGAAAAATCCGGCAAATCAAACCACCATGGGCTGGCAAAAGCCTGGGATTCACTCTTTTATTTGAGGCCCTCTTGATGCAGCTGTGTGTTGAAATGCCCGTCAATGCTGTTTCTCGATTGACAAATGTTGACGACAACAAAATATGGAGGATGTTGGCTGTTTATGTTGAAGAGGCGAGAAAAGATGAAGATTTCTCTGATGTCACTCAATTAGGTGTTGATGAAACCAGTAAGCGTAAACATCATGACTATGTTACGCTATTTGTTGATCTTGAGTCACATAAAACTATTTTCGTGACAGAAGGAAAAGATAATACGACTATTAAGGATTTTGTTGAAGATTTCGAAGCGCATAATGGGAATTCTGATGACATTACCGATATGAGTTGTGATATGTCTCCTGCTTTTATAAAAGGGATTACTGAAAATCTACCAAATGCTAAAATCACATTTGACAAGTTTCATCTTATGAAAGTGATAAATGGAGCTCTCAGCAATGTCCGCAAAGCGGAAGCCCAAGAAAATGAGCTATTAAAAGGAACAAAGAACATTTTTGATAAAAATCGTGAGAACATGACTGAAAAACAATTGAAGCACCTTCAAACAAAATTGGAGCTTAAAGGGTTACGCTTAAAAACTGTAAGAGCATTTCATCTTCGGGAATCTTTTCAGGAAATATATAAAGCACAAACAAAAAATGACTTCATTCAAAAATTAGAAAAATGGTATTCCTGGGCAAGACGATGTCGCCTTGAACCAATGAAAGAGGCGGCTAAAACAATAAAGGCGCATTGGGATGGAGTAGTGCAATGGTACGATTCGAGGATTAACAACGGCGTACTTGAGGGCTTAAATTCGCTCATTCAAAGTGCCAAAAGCAAGGCGAGAGGATTTAAGACTTTTAAGAACTTTAAGATCATCATTTATCTGGTTACTGGAGACTTAGATTTCACGAAAGTTAATAAGCATTACGAAGCACTAACATAAAATAGTTGCCCACTCAAAATGAGAAGGAACCATTTGGTTTCTTTTTCATAGTTAAAACATTGATTTCAAAGCCTTCATATCTTTTGGAATAGTATCGACCGGACCATTTGGATATTGCACTACCGACTCCAACGCCACCCAGCCATTGTAACCGCAATCAAGAATTTTTCCAGCGATCTCACGATTTTTGACCATCCCCGTTCCGAAATGGGTTCCGCTGTATCCGCGCTCGGAATTGTTCGGAGCGAGATCCTTGAAGTGGAAATGACAAGTGACATCGATCAGCTTCTCGAAATTATCCTCGGCGTGCTCGCCAGATGCCTCGAAATTCCCAGTGTCGAAGACGAATTTGCAACGATTGCCGGTCAATTCCAAAATCTCAATGCAATCGGCGGCGGAGCAAATCAAATCCGGAGACGGATCGAAATCCTCTATCGCCAACGTCATACCGCGCTTTTCAATGTCGTCGACAAACTCCATCAACCCCTCGGCTATCAGCTTCCGCCCGTCCGACGGAGTGGTGTCGCCAATCAGTCCGCAACCGGCGACGTGGACTATCTCAGTACCCAACGCATCGCAGATGTCAATACCTTTCAGCATCTTGTCGTACTCCGCGGCGCGTTCCGTCTTGTCGTCAGCCGCGAGATTCGCGAGCAGATCCATAACCGGCATTGAAACAGCTGCGTTTTTCATCTCGCGGTTGTACAATTTCACCAAAGCGTCGTCATCAAAAAAATGGTTGGCGAACGCCTCGATTCCCGTCGCTCCGGAATCGCCGATAATCTTGATCAACTCCTCGTGCGATCCATCCTCGCCACTCGTCCATCCAGAATACATAAACGTCATAACCGCGTACTTCATCATAATCATCTCCTCGTTAATATAAAAAAGTAGGACAGTCCTTCCAGGCTGTCATTTTATCCCACAGAACACGAATTCGCATGAAACAGCGCCACCGCGACAAAGAAATGTCGCCCTGGAAGGAGTGACCTTCTATGAGCTTGTTTGTCAAGTTCCAAAGTGTTTTTTTCACATAATTTGACAATAAAAAACTTATCCTCTGATTTTCCAAAGAGAGGTTTTTGCCACTTAAACCATTAATATTCAAACCATTAAATTAATATTTCATTCTGAGTTTTCAAAATCAAAACTTTTCGTGTTTTTTCGGAGTGTTCCCGGATTCATCCGAGAGTTCCAGTCTTCTATCGATACTCGGATATTACTTCCGGCGTTCGGCCTCCTCCTCCGTCCGCATAACCTCACGCCATCCCTTTAAATGTCTTTCCGGCAATTCAAGCTCATCGACCATCATTTCGATCCTGTTCAACTCTGAAACCGGCGGAAGTTTCGAAATAGCGTCGGCCTTGCTCCATTCTCTGATGATCCCGCGCCAATCCTCCGCGTCGTTATGATTCGAAACGTTTGGGATCGGCCACCTTTGAGGAATCGAGATTATCCTGTTGTTGTTTCTCTTTATGTCGCGTTTTATTCGCTGCTCTTCCCGCGGAAGCTCCCGCAGGCATTCCTGGTGGACGGAAGGCGCCCGGACCGAAGGCACGCTTTTGTCCAACGGATTGATTTCCGAGAGAAACTGATCGTCGATCTTATCGGTTTTCACCTTCTTCCCAGAAGAGATGATCTCTATTTTATTGACTGGAAGTATTCTTGTGTCGCATCCTAGAGAATTGAAGTGCCGCGCCGGAGTGAAGCCACTTCTGCCAGCCTCGTAGCAAACGGACACAGGTCTTCCAGTGCTCACTAGTTCAGAGATCTTTTTATAGCGGTCGAACTCCTTGCTGCGTCCTCCACAGCTATGCCTGCTGTATTTGCCCGTGCTTCGATCCAACACTGTAACCATCCAAAGTGTGTCTCCTTGGTCAATCCCGACCGTGATGTGATTTACTAGTTGACTTTCCTGCGCGACTGTGTTATTGTTCAATAACATGAGTTTGTCCTCCTTTTTAAGTTGAATGTTCTTTCCAAAAATAAACATTATAACTTTGGGACCGTTAATTTCAAACGACACCCCGTACTGGGGGATGAGCTCATGTTATCTGCTTCGCTAAAATTTAAAGATTCGGGGTTCCACCGCCACTTTTCTATCATCGAACGGGAAGCGTTTTCCGTTTATCTCCTGGTAGGTCTCGTGTCCTTTTCCGGCGATGATCAAAGCGTCGTTCGGTCTGAGCCCGCCAACCGCTTTGGCGATGGCCTCTCTCCGATCCTCGACAACTTCAAGATCCGTAAACGACGGCACTCCTTCGAGGATGTCCGCGATTATCGCGGACGGGGATTCGGATCTGGGATTGTCGCTGGTGACGAAAATGCGATCCGCGAATCTCGCGGCGACGGCTCCCATACGGGATCTTTTTGATTTGTCCCTGTCGCCGCCGCAACCGAAAAGGACGATAAGACGTCCGCCCGCAACCTCGGAGTCCAGTAACTCCCTCATCATCAATAGTACGTTGGCGAGCGCGGCGTCGGTGTGCGCGTAATCCACGAAGATGTTGGTGTCGCCGCACCGCTCCATTCGTCCAGGCACACCCTTCATTGAGGCGATTCCCTCCGCGACGATTTCCGGAGGAGCCCCGAGCGTCAAAGCGGCCGCGGCGGCTCCCGCGATATTCGCGGCGTTGAAAGCTCCGCAAAGAGTGGATTTCAAATGGAGTTTTCCGGAATCCGGCTGGAGCAATACCAGTATCGTGCCGATCAAAGATGTTTTCATATCGAAAATTCTGAAGTCAGCTTCATCGGAGAAGCCAAAAGTCGCGACTCGCCTTCCCTCGCCTATCAAGAGCTCCGCGAGTCTCCGTCCGAATGGATCGTCGATGTTCACGACGGCCGTTCCGTCGGACGCTAGATGTTTTGTGAAGAGCAGTTTTTTTGCGTCGAAATACTCTTCCATCGTTCCGTGATAGTCGAGATGGTCTCCCGTGAGGTTGGTGAAAACGGCCGCCGCGAATCTAGCGGTTCCCAATCGGCTCTGAACGAGCGCGTGACTGGAAACCTCTATCACTGCGTTCGAAGAGCGCGAGTCCCGCGTCTCCGCGAGAATCGCCTGCGTCTCGACCGCGTCGGGAGTTGTCCTCTCCGCGGATCGAGCGGAGTCGCCCGTGGAATACTCGACGGTGGATATCAAACCGCACGGCTCCCCCGTCCAGCGCTCGATGACGGAGCGCATAAGAAACGCGGTGGTTGTTTTGCCGTTCGTGCCCGTCACTCCCCAAAGCCGCAACTCGTTCGCCGGCTCATCCTGAAAAATCTCCGCGAGTCTCGCGTAAGCGGCGTAAGCGTCTGAAACGATGAAAACCGAATTCGAAAAATCGGCGGAAAGTTGAATTGGCAAGGGAGCCTCCGCGAAAATAGCGGCGACGCCTTTTTCAGCCGCCTCGTGGATAAAAAGCCTACCATCCGTTTTCGCGCCGTTTATGCCGACGAAAACGGCGCCGCTCACGCACTTTCCGGAATTGTTCACGACCCTCTCCGCAAATTTGTCGCCGTCGTATGCGGCGTTCCGCGGGAGGCAAGCAAGCGGATCGCCCAGTTTTTCGATTATTTGTTTAAGTTTCAAACGCATTTGAATTTGTTTCGAGGGTTTTCCACTGATTCGGTCTTTTTCAGCTAAAGAGATAGGTGATCACGGTATCGGCCACCACTATGAGAAATATACTTGTGACGACGGCCGAAGTGGCGGATCTACCGACACCTTGCGCGTCTCCGTCCGACTCGAATCCCTTGACGCATCCCACAATCGTTATGAGAATGGCGAAAACAACGCCTTTGGCGAGGCTTTCCGCCAAATGGATGTTTTGCAGCGCGTACAGGGTTCTGTTCACGTACGGCGTGATGGGAATTCCCAATTTGAAATGCCCCACGGCCATTCCACCCGCAATTCCGATGAAATCGCCGAAAACGGTGAGCAGCGGCATGACAACGACCATCGCGAGAAGTTTGGGAATGAAGAGAAATCTGCTTGGCACGAAACCGAAAGTCGTCAAAGCGTTGATCTCCTCGCCGACTTTCATAGTTCCAATCTCTGCGGCGAACGCCGAGCCAGCCCTTCCAGTGGCGATCATCGCCACCATCAAAGGGCCCAACTCCTTGACGATGGACAATCCAACACCATCGGCCAAATAGATGTCCGTACCGATTTTCTGCAACTGCAACGCTCCCTGGAATCCGAGGATCAATCCCATCAGAAAACAAATGACGGAGACGATGGGAAGCGCGTCGGCTCCGCAGATGTCCATATAATACAACGTCTCCCGCCATCGGATTTTCGAGGGATGTCGAATGGCTTGGAACACTTCAAAAGCGAAATCGCCTGTATGGTTGATCAATGACAGCAGGTGTTTTCCGAAGTCGATGCCCATGCCGCCCAAACGCTCGATGCGTTCGGACAGCGTGTGATAACCACGGGTGATCGCCGGCAGGTATTTGCCCTTGAAACTCGAGTGTTTGACGATCTCGTCCCTGATGGAGTCCGAAAGTCCGGAGACGTAGAACTCCTTTCGGCGCTCCAAACAAAGGTTTTTCATCGCCGGCAAAAGGCTCATCGCCAACGGATCGGCTTTCCGCAGCGATTCGACATCCAAAACATACTCGCGCATTTCCGCGTTGTGGACGATGTACGATTTAATGAATCCAAAAGCCGAGGCGGCGGCCTCGCAGGAGAGAAAATCATCCTTCAATTTGAAGCAAACCACGCCATGCCCGTAAAATGAAACGGACAAGTGAGGGTTCTCCAATGATTGTGTGTCGCTATTCATCATCCAAATCAACGAGTATCTCGCGGTTGGCGCCGCCGGTCGACGGCGCCGGCCCGATAATTCCCCTCTCCTCGAGTTGATCTATAATGTCGGCGGCGCGGTTGTAGCCTATTTTCAATCTACGTTGAATGTAGCTGGTGCTGGCCTTCCCCTCGGCCAGAATGATTTCGAGGGCTCTTTTCATATTGTCGTCGTCTTCCGGGCGGAGATATTTCGACAATTTCGGGGAAACCCCGGCGAGCGCTCCGTCATCCGGCCGTGCGGAACCGCCTTGTTTTCCGTCGCCGGAATCCTCTTCAACTATGACTCCGTCGAAGAAACTCTGCTCCGCCTGGTCGGAGACGAAGCTAACGACCGCCTTTATCTCCTCGTCCGAAACCCAGGAACCTTGTATCCTCTCCAATTCGGCGCTGCCCGGCGGAAGGAAGAGCATGTCGCCCTGCCCCAGCAAAGCATCCGCTCCTTTCTTGTCGAGAATCACCCTGCTATCGACCTGGCCGCCGACGCGGAAGGCTATTCTGGACGGCAGGTTGGCCTTGATCACTCCGGTTATTATGTCTTTCCGAGGTGTTTGAGTCGCCAGCACCATATGGATTCCAACGGCCCTGGCTTTCTGCGCGATTCTCGCGATCGACGTCTCCACCTCGGCTTTGGCGATCATCATAATATCGGCGAGCTCGTCGATGAGGATCACGATGTATGGTAGTTTGTCGGGAATCGACTTTCCGTCGTCGTCGAGCACGTCCTCCGGAGACAGTTTTCTCGAGTTGAAATCCTCCAGATTGCGCACTCCGACTTTACTTAGCATCTTGTATCTGCGCTCCATCTCGTTGATGGCCCACCGCAACGCGGCAGGCACCTTGTGCGGATCGTTGACGATGGGGGTTATCAGATGAGGAAGAGTTTTGTATACTTCGAATTCCACCACCTTCGGATCGACCATTATCAAACGCAGATCAGTGGGCGAGAAATGATATAGCAGACTCATTATCAACGTGTTGATACAGACGCTCTTTCCACTGCCGGTGGCGCCTGCTATCAATAAATGCGGGGATTTGGCCAAATCGGCCACCTCCACCTTGCCGGTGACGTCCTTTCCGAGAATTATAGGAATGTTCTGTCTGCCCTTCGTCCAGTTGTCAGACTCCATCATCGACCTTATTGAAACGGACGACGACGTCTTGTTGGCGGCCTCCACGCCGACGGCGTTTTTACCTGGGATAGGAGCGAGTATTCTAATGCTTTTCGCTTGGAGGTCCATCGCTATGTTGTTTGTTATCGCACTTATCTTCTCAACTCGGACTCCGGGTTCCGGCGTTATCTCGTAGCGTGTGACGCGGGGACCGACGACGGCGCCAGTAACAGTGGCGTCCAATCCGAAACTATCCAAAGTCGATTGGAGTATCTCCTTTTGGTTTCTCACGAAATCCGAGTTGTCAACCGTCGCTTGTTTCGATTTCAAAAGCAGGGACAAGGGCGGCAATGTGTATCCACTCAACTCGAGGGCTCCGCCGGGTTGACGCGCGGGACGTTGTTGGACCGGAGTCGGAGGGAAGGCTCCCCCCTCCGCGTCGTCGGGTTCGTCCTCCTCCGTAGACACGTCTCGGTTACCTTGCCGCAACTCCTCGCGGATTCTCTCGCGCTCCGGGTCAATGGAAGCGTTCGAGGTTTCCCGCTCGTCCGATTTTTGCTCGGAAAAAGCGTTTTTGTCAACCTTCACCTCCTCGTTGACGCCGCGATACGCCCTCCACACCCCGCGCCAATCCGCAAGCCAAATGAAAAAAAGCCCCGCGCAAAGAAAAACCGCGGCCACCACGAACGTGCCGACGCCTCCGATATACCTTATGAGAATTCCGGGAGCGGGAGCGTCCAGTGGAGCGGCGATCTTCTGTCCCAAAACACCACCGGAAAGAGCGGCGGCCGACGCTTTGGAGTGTCCTATGCCTATTTTTTGGGTGAGACCGCAGAGAGACTGTGGATACATCGCGAACATTATAGTGGCCCCGATCACCACTGCCACGAGCGCGCCGACGTAACCTTTGCGTTTGACCGGAACCGGAAGCAATGGCCTTAGGGCGCATACCGCTAGAAACAACGCCATAGGATATGAAGCCAGACCGAAAAGGTAGAAAGCGGCCCTGGCGATTTGAGCGCCGACAGGTCCGATCCAATTGTTCACGGGCCCGTCCACTCCGCCCGCCAAAACATTGAGGTCGCCGGCGGAATGCGAGAAAAGAGACAACACCAGCAGCAAAATGAATATCATGAGAAACACATGCCGAAATTTGAACACATGTTCGGATTCCGCCTCTTTCTCACCTTTTTGTGCAACGGATTCGGCCATAACACCCTCATGAATCGCGGTTTCCGCAAGTTTGAACCATATTCGTTCGCAACGTCTCGTTGGGAAAACAGAAACATACTCCAGTTCGAAGGAATTTCAAGATGAAATGTTGATCGGGGGGATTGTTCAATTTTCAATCCACCGCGTCGAAAGAAAGCTGACGCGAGCGGAGGCTCAACAACAGACGCAGCAGACGGCCAGGCCGCCCCTTGCGGTCTCCTTGTAGTTTCTCGACATGTCGACTCCTGTCTCCAACATCGCTTCGAGCACCTCGTCGAAAGTGATTTTCTGGCGCACGGGATCTCCGGCGGATGCGAGAATATACGCGTTGAAAGCGGTCACGGCGCCAACCGCGTTCCGCTCGATGCACGGCACCTGCACGTAACCATCGATCGGGTCGCAAGTCAGACCCAAATGGTGCTCCAGCGCGATTTCCGCGGCGTTTTCCAGACATCTGACATCGCAACCGTTGGCGGTTGCCGCGAAAGCCGCCGCCATCGAGGAAGCTACTCCCACCTCGCCTTGGCATCCCACCTCGGCACCCGCGATACTTGCGTTGCTCTTGGCCACGAAGCCGATCAAAGCGGCCGCCAACAAACCAGAGCGGGCACGCCCGTCGGGGACTCCAAACTCACTCCGAAACATATACGCCAAACCGGGAAGCACGCCAGACGCTCCGGAAGTGGGAGCGGTCACTATCCTTCGTCCCGCCGCGTTCTCCTCCGAAGCCGCCAGCGCGTACGCGTTCAACCGCGCCAAAGCCCGCTCGGCGGCATGTTCGCAGTTTCCAGCGCTTTCGAACAGGTAGCGCGCTTTCCGCAACAAGCCGATCGGCCCCGGCAACAGCCCGTCGGCTTTCAACCCGTTATCCACGGAATTCGTCATCGCCGCCAGCAAATCATCCAACCCATTCTCCACTTCGCTTACGGACATTCCAGAGACGGCCAATTCATTCTCCATCATTATTTCTGAAAGCGAAAGTCCGGTTTTACGCGTTATCTTCCGGAATTCGCGCATATTCGAATATTTGTACGGAACGTCAATCGGGCTTGGATCAGAATCACCATCGCGTTTTATGAACCCGCCTCCTATGGAGAAATACCGTTCAGACACCAACAATTCCCCTTTCGCGAAGAGTTTGAAATCAAGCGTGTTTTGGTATGGCGCGTCGGCATCGCCACTCACGAAATGAATGTTACGAACGGAGAAATCAACGATCGATCCGGCAACGCTGATTTCATATGATTCGGAATCGGAGGGAAAAAGGACAAGCAAAGCGTCGCAGTCGCAAGTTTCGGGACGCCAGCCCAACAATCCGCCCAAAATGGCCCTGTGCGTACCATGCCCCTTGCCGGTGGAGGCCAAAGAACCGTACAACGACACCTCCAACGCGTCGGGAGCCACCCCGCCCTTCAAACCGAATTTTCCCAACCGATCAACGAAATCAGCGGCCGCCAGCATCGGACCGATGGTATGTGAGCTTGACGGACCGGGACCGATCTTGAAAATGTCGAAAATCGACAATGTTATAGGTTTAGGCATCATTCGAATTCGAATTTGTGCTTGCGATTGTATTCCTCGATGGTCTTTTCAATGTCAAGCGCCAACTTCAAAGCCTCCATACCCTTTTGCCCGGAAACCTTGGGAACGGAAGCGACTTCCGAGCTCTTCGATGATATGACGCAGGAAATGAAGTTCTCCAGCTCCTTCTCCAAAGCGTTATGGTCGTTGATGGGAATTTTCGTTCTCACGACGCGGAGGTTCTCCTTGTCTTTGGTGTGGAGTATGCCCGCGCCTTTGCCATAGTCGAGAAACAGATACGCGTCCGTGTAGAACACCCGATACTGGCGAACTCCCGTCAGAGCGATCCTGCTGGCGCTGACATTCGCGACGCAACCGTTCTTGAACTGTATTCTGGCATTGCAAATATCCTCCGTATCGCTGAAAGCCGGCAATCCGTTGGCGTCGATTTTCTCCACTTCGGAACCGACGATATGGAGTATTATCTCCAAATCGTGGATCATCAGGTCAAGAATCACGCTCACCTCGGTTCCACGTGGAAGCATACCCTCGCGTCCGGGGGGGTATGGAGCCAGTCTTTGAACCTCCAGGAAACGAGCGCGGTCGGACATGCTCTCGAGATATCCCATAACCGGATTGAATCTTTCGACATGCCCAACGCCGAGAACCAAATTGTTTTCGGAAGCCAAGCGAACCATCTCGCTAGCGTCCTCGAGTTTCGTCGCTATCGGTTTTTCGATCAACAGATGCTTTCCGGATTTCAGAAGAGGAATCGCCACCTGATGGTGAAGATGCGAGGGCACAGCTATGCTCAAGGCCTCGCAGTTCGCCGCCAACCGCTCGATAGTGTCGTGTATTTCATATCCGAACTCATCCGCCACTGATTTAGCCACGGCCGGATTGGCGTCGTAAATTCCAACCACCTCCGCGGCATCGTTCATTCCATACAATCTCGCATGATGGCGGCCCAAAGCTCCGACACCAACCACCCCGACTCTAATTTTCTCAGCCATGTCGTTGTTCCTATTTTTTCATCTCCGCGTCGGCGCTCGGCGACGCGGCGCCACCTTTTTTGTTGACCCAAAACTCCTCCATCGCAACTTTCGGCGCGAGCCAATCCCCGGGAAACGCCTTCAGGGACTCTAACGAGGAAAAAGGAAAATGCCAGTATGAAAAACGCTCCTGTCTGTTTTTATCCGCGAAAACAGCGAAATAACGCTCTATCCTCGTCTCCGGATCAACGCCGAACCGAAATGACACCGGGAAATCGAAACGAGAGAAAACCGAGCCCAAACGCCGCTCGAAAACCCGATAGTCCATCGGATCGGCCGGCAGACGATACTCCGGACGCTTCAAAGCGCCGCGCTCCCTCTCGGACCAAACGCCTTTCAATCTGGACGAGTCAGCCGCCAAATCGCTGACCGACACCCCCTTCCAAAATAGCCCCTTAATGGGATCCGCCACGAACTTCGCTCCGTCCGATCCGCGGATCTCGCAAACAGCGTGGACGACCACCGAATCCTCATCGAACAGGGAGACCACCATGATTTCCGCGCCGGATTGAAAAACAACCTCGGAATAGAAGCGAAACCATTCAGGAGCCGAAGCGGTTCCCGCATTCCACGTCTTCTCGAAAGACTCCAAGGAACACGACGGTTCTTCGCCGGTCGACACGGATATCTTCAAGCCACTGCTGATTATTTTGAAAATCTCATCCTGCGACAACCATCCAGCCTTCAAATCTCGGCTCGTTCGGGCCAAACCGGCGGCGAGAAGAGCGTTCCGCCAGCGAAGGAAGTCGAAATGATTGAAAGGTGATGTGAACAACGCCGTGCCGAGACCGTTCAGAAGAGCGAGGCGCGTATAATCCGCCCGAGGGACCTCCGGATCATCGTCAGGCACGATCGACGCGGCGAGTAGCAACGCGGCCTTCTCGTCTCCGCCTCTGACGGCCCGCATCCATTTCTCCACAGTCGATCTATCCACGGTCTTCTTTGGCGGCGTGAAAATATACATTCCCCAGGAACGAATCAACGACACACCCATTAGTCCGATCAGAACGGCTGAGAACAAGGATTTCGCCACTAGCGCCGGAGTTCGCGCGGCAACTATCCTCTCTCCGGGGCCGCTATTACTTTTTTCGTATTTTCCCATACATTTCAATTCAAAAAGAGCTCGTTTTCAAGTTTTTCTTCGGTTTCAGGCAAAATTTTTCGCCTTTCCGTTTGTAAAAAGACGTTTCACCGCTATTTTCCAAACCGCCGCTTGTCTCCGGCGCCTTTGCGAGCGGCCGCGTTACTGGTTGACCGCCATACGCGACGATGACACCGGGCGATCGTCTATAACAATAGACGCTTTTCCCGCAATTGCGCTGGTTGAATCGAATTTTTCGCGAAGCGAGCGGTAAAGTCGCTTCTATTATGTTGGCGTCTGTACGAACGTTTTAGTCCTCTTTGGATTTTTTCGAACAGAGGCTTTGGGTATTATATTTCAGAAAAAGAGAAGAGTAAATGGGAAACCTCAAGAAAAAACGCCGTAAAAAAATCGCGCAGCACAAAAGACGCAAACAATTGCGCGCGAATCGTCACAAAAACAAAAAATAGAGCGGGTTGCGATAAAACGACTTTCATCGGCAAGTTTCTCCCGAACTCCTCACGCCACCTTTTGGAGGACTCGCGATGATTGAAACCTCCCCGCTACTACGCGCCATGTTATCGAAAACAGCCTTCTTGACGGCTTGCGGCAATTGGGAACTTCCCTCGCCGCTTGGCGACACGGAGCCCCCGCGAAGGAACTTTTTCGCGGATGAGGTGTCTCATCAAAAACGGGGTGCGGCCAAAATGATTCACTACATCGTCTCATATCTCAAAAACAGCCGAGTGGTTTGGAATATCCATTTGGTTGCTTTTTTTTGCGTCTGCTTCGCCACCCCGTTCATAGTATTCGCGGAGCGGGGCTCCTTTCACGACGATGAGCGAACCGTGCTTCTGCCTCCTTTGCGAAAAACCCTCTCCACCGATGGAAAGACGAAAGCGCGAGCACTCGCCCTTTTCGCGAAGGGATGCGGGGAAATGCGAAAAAAGCGTTTACTGACACCGAAGGCGGAAAAGGCCTTTCTGGACGCGTTGCGTCTCAATCCGGAATTAAAAGGCCCTCTCCAAATCCTCCTCAAGGAATGGACCCGCGGACGAAAACCCAAATTATTGCTGGAGAAACTTCTGCCGATCGCCAAACAACACCCCGATGCCGTCAATCTGAATTTGGTCGTCGCGAGCACTATGCGAATTCTCGGAAAATCAGACGACGCTTTGAATCTGCTGGAGAACACATTCACCGCGCTTTTCACCGACGCGCCGAAGAAAGAGGTCTCGCCCGAGCTGAAAACAAAACTCGTATTCAATCTACTCGATTTGACGGCTGAAAAAAAATTGTGGAACAAGGGAGAGGAGACGCTTGAGACTGTCTTCTCCTCTCCGAAGCTCTCCAAAAACCTTATAGCCCGTATCGCCGCGGCGAAATTCTTCGCCAAATGCGCCGACGTAGGGCCAGACGGTTTTTTCGCGGGATGGAGCAAACGACGACGGAAACGGCTCTTGAAAAAAAATCTCGCCATCATAGAAAAGCTTTGCTCCACGGAAAACGTCCCAGCCCCCACACTGCTCGCAATATGCAAAATATACAAACGCTATTCGATGCGCGGTCGCGCGGAGCAACTGCTTCTCACGCAATTGCTCAATAATCCAAACTCGCCGTCGTCAATGCTTGTTTTGGCGAAAGTCTTCGATGCGAACAAGGACTACGCCAACGAAATGCGAGCATGGAAAATAATGATCAACTCAAAAAAATACGCGGACATCAAAAAGGCTTGGAGCAAAACTCATCCGACAAAAGCGTCCTCCACCGAATTGTACTTTCAGCTCGGTCTGGCGGCGATTAAGGCAAATGACTGGAGTGAGGCGCTCGCCGCGTTCGACTGGCGTCTCTTGAACGCGCCGGACGATGTCGCCACCATTTTCCAATTGGGACTGGTTCAAATGCGGATGGGAAAATTCAGAAAGGCGTTGTACCATTTCGACAAACTAGACAAGTTGCCGTTCGCCCTCTACTTCGCCGCGCTTTGCCACCGCGCTTTGGAAGAGTACGAACTCTCTTTCGAAGCAATCTCCGAGTCGGAGCGGTTGGCGAAAGAATTGAAATTCAACAC
>JAADHT010000176.1 GCA_013151705.1 Kiritimatiellota bacterium
TGAATGACCTCCAGGAATTTCCGAGCGTCGACGCCGCATTCCTCGGCGATCGCGATCAACGCGTCGCGGTATGTTCCTTTTATCGCCGGGCAATTGGCGGCGTCCAAGCCTGTGAACGGGCTCCCGTGGCCGACGATCAGGAAAGCTCTAATAGTCTCCAGAAGCCTCGCTTTGGCGTTCAAGCGTTCCACGTCGTCTTTTCCGATGTTCCTCTCAACCGAGACGGCGTTGCGTCCGCAGGAGATCGTCAGCCACTGTCCTATGGTATCCACTTGGTATTCGTCGAGGATTTTGTGGCACAACTCGGTATCCGGCATGGCGGCGTAGAAAATGTGCCACGATGTCGCAGGCTCGCGCAAATTGATTTTTTCAGCGCCAATCGCCACGGCGTATTCCACAGGAGTCATTCCGTCGGGCTTCGGAACCGATTGGGGCGGCGCGAGCTCCGCGATATCAACGAGTTTGGCGCCTAACGATCGGGCCGCCGCCAAATCCACGACGTTCGGTTCGGGCCTGCCCGCGTCTTTCGTGGCGGCGAACCACCTGTCCTCGTCTCCGGGATTGCTGCTCAAATAGAATATCTGCCGATCAACGGATATCTCGGCCAGAGCCGTAGCCGCGGCCCGAAACCGCTCCGGATCGGAAGTCGTCAATGGTTCGTCCAAAAACAGCGGCCCGGTTCTGTTTGGATCGACGTTGTCCGAAAACGCCGTTTTAACGGCTAGCAGGAGCTGAATTCTCGTGCCGTCGGAAAGTTTGTCAAGCGAATACGTTTTTTGGTCGGCTGAGTTCAATGCGACAATCTCCAGCGAATGGGAAGCGGTCGCCACGCTGAGTTTGTAAAGTCCCTTCGTGAAGGATTCGAATAGTTCCGAGGCGACGTTCAATACCTTGGGACGGTTCTCACGCTGATACTCATCCTCCACGAGGCCTAGAAGCGTCTCGGCGGCGGCTTTTCGGATTATCTGGCCGCACTTTTCGCGGAGCGCCTCTTCAGCAAGCTCCAAAAGCGCCGTTTTCTCGCCGATTTCGGATTTGGAGGCCACCAGTTTGATGTCGTTTTTGATTCGCTCGGTCTCTTTTATGATATCGTCGTGTTTAGCCGTCTCGGCTTCGCGCTCGAGGATTTCCGCATCTATGTCGCCAGGAGCGGCATCCTCCACTCTGGCCCGATCCTCCGGGGTCAAATTCCGCATATCGACGCTCACTTGGCCTTCCAAACCGCGTTCGCGCCGCGACAGCGTATCAAATTCTGGAAGACGCCCGATTCGATCTCGCAATTCAGCTTCGGCGCCCTCCTCCGGCAGAGAAAGTTTTTTCAGCATGTCCGCACGTTTTCCCAGCACCTTTTCGAGATTGCGTTCCGCTCTCTTCAAGTCTTTCTCCGCGTCGGCCAACTTCTCCAAAGTTGTCCGCCTGGATTGGACGTCGTCGTTCAGCCGGTTTATCTCCACTTCCAAAAGGGCCGGATCGTCCGATGCCGAGCGTCCGCTCTCCTCAAGGAACGCGTTCAAATCGTCCATCAATCCGTCGCGAACCTCGCGCTGTTTGTCCGCTTCCGCGATTCTAGCGTCAACCTCCGAGGCGGCGGTGAACACTTCTTTCAAGCGATCAACCAAAAGGCGGGGCTCCAAGCCCGACGCCGGCAGGTCGAATCCGAGGGATTTGAGTTCGGTTTCCAGACACGCCTCAATCTCTTCGAGCTTTTTCCTCTCCGTTTTAAGAGTCGCCACCGCAATTTCGATCCGGGAGTCCAAATCTCTCGCGCGCTCTTGTCTCAAGAGGATTTCCGCGATTTCCGCCTCAAGCGATTCGAGGCGCGTTTTAACGGAGTCGCGGTTCCATTCGGACACCCCGCCGTCTTCGTCGGCAAGTCGCTCGTATTCGCGGCGAACCTCCTCCCGTTCGACATCCGGATCGCGCGTCGGCGTTCGCATTCTTCGCGACGCGGAAACAGCGGAGGCCATGGGCACCGTCAAAACACCAAGCCCCAATCCAGCCAGGGCGACAAACCAGGACGAGGCAAACGACAATCCACCGCCAGCGATCAAAAGAACGGCACCGACGACAAACCAAACGACGCGGCTCCCCGATTTCTCCGAAGCCGGTGCCGATTCCGCGGAAATCGCGAGCCAATCCCGCAACGCGTCAGCCATTCCGCGTTTGGACGACGGACCGACCACCGTCTCGCCCCCCTCCCCTTCATCGGCGCCGGAGGACGGTCCGAGCTTTTCCAACTCCAATTCAGCTTTTTTCACGCTTAGCAGAGCGTCTCCGCGCTCATCCGCGGCTCGCGCGAGGTCCGCCAACGACTTCAAAGTCGTCTTCCTCTTTATCGATTCCGCGTCGGAAAGGGTGATCCCAAGGCTTTCGGCGACAAACAGCAATTTTCCATTGTCCGCCGCAAGGGCCTCCGCCGTCTTCTCCAACACCTCCGTTTTCGCAAGCAGTTTGTCAGCGCTTTTGATACGCGCTTTCAGTATCTCATCGGAAGGCGGCGGTTCCGGAATTTCAGAAACACCGTCCAACCTCCCGGTAATCTCCGCGATTTTCGCGGACAACGTTTCGACCTCCTTCTCGGTGTCGAGAATTTCCTTGTCCAACGCCATCAAATCGTCGAGGTCCTTGTCTCGAAGCACCTCCAGCCTCTCCGGAAAAGTTTTCAATTCGGCCGCTAGTTCCGCGATTTCGTCATTGGCGGCGACGACGCGTTTGAGCGCCTTTAGCGAATCAAGTCTCAGCTTGGCGTTTTTCGCGCGCTCCAGTTCCTCGTAAAGCGACTCGAGTCTGTCCTCCTCGGACGCCAAAATCTCGTAGCGGCGTTTTATCTCGCTCAAGTCGCCTTTCGCGCGCTTCAAAGCCTCCAGCTCGTTTTTCCCCTCCCTGGGTCTTATCGCATATCGCCTGGCGACAGCCTCCCTATCAAATCCGGACAACCCGCGGCGTATCTCCTGAAGAAGCGGATCGTCGCGGTCGAGGCGATCGTCGGAGAGCAAATCGCGCAGATCCAGAAAAAAACAGCTTCTCAGATGCCGCTCCGGCAAATCCGGGGCGGAGGACGAAATACCGTTCTCGTCCCAAGCGATCCTGTCTCCGGTGATCTTGGCGGTCAACCGTTTTTTTCCACCATCCTTGAACACGATTTCGGCGTAGCGCCCCGCGGAAGCCTTTAAAAGCGGCCAGAAGATATTCTCGACCAAGCGCCGGATCGAGCTTTTTCCCGAGCCGTTGGGACCGAGGATTATGTTGATGTCGTTGTCGAGATTGTCTAGTTCGAAGGAGTCCGGTATGCCCGGCAGCTCGCGCGCCTTTATTCTCACGATTCTCATTTAGGCGCCTCCGATGCGTTTTCAGCGACAAGTCGCTCCAAAACATCATAGGCGGCCGCTATGAGGTGGGCGCGCAGGGTCTCATCGTCTTTGATCTCCGCGTCCACATCCCGTCTTACGCCAGCGTAGGCCAGCGCGGGAATATTTTTTCCGGCGGTCTCGAGTATCGCCTTCATCCCGGGATCGCGGTTCTCCAGCGCCAGAATCTTGCGCGCGAGAATCGCGGCGGCGTCAACGCCTTTCGCTATATCCGCGACCGAGAGCGCTGGCGTCGAGCGATCCTTGATTTTCCTCACGCCGAAATCCACGTCGTCGAAGTTACCGCCGCACGACTCCATTATCCCTGGACCATCGTTTTCAAGCGCCTCCACGATGGGATGGTGGGCTTTTGAGCGTCCCGTAAGGGCGATATCCCACGAGACGGCGCGTATGGTGTCGCCAAGCTCCGGTTTCATCTCCGCGAATTCCGCGGCCATCGCCTCGGAAATGTTTGAAATCAAGGCGTCGGCGGCATCCTCCGCGGAATCCGCGGAAATGTCTCCGGCGTCAATTTCAAGGACCTCCCATCGCATCGGAGAGAGAGGAATATGTGTCATTGATACCTTGCCGCCGGAGTGGATTTCAGCCAGCCAGGGGCCGCGCGGACCAGTCTCCGTGGCGTCCAAACCGCACAACGATCCCAAATAGCCCAAGGGCCGGGACATTGCCGACAAGTCGTCCGGTCTGTGGATGTGACCAAGAAAGCACGCCGAAAGCCGAGTCGCATTGATCTCGGAGCGCGGAACGGGGGCATAGAAACCGCCGGAGGCGTTGAGGTCGGCATGTAGCAATCCAACCATGGGAACAGCGTCGTCGGGAAGGGTGAATCCATCCAGCGGGTTGCCCGAATAATGCCCGTCTTTGGAATGCGGGAACGACCATCCGACGATGCGGACGCGCTCCCCGCTTTTTCCTTGGACAACAACGTCGCTCCAAGTTCCGTTCTCACCCAGCAGGGTGATTTTGCCGGGAAGCAGCGTCAGCAATCTAGGCAGCGCCTCAACATCGTGGTTTCCCGCCACCGCGACCAGCTTGATTTCGGCGGCTGAAAGCCTCTCGGCGCCGTCGCGCAACTTGGGAAGCGCCTCGAAACGGTCTCTGATGTCGTCAACCACGTCGCCAGCGAGCAGAACCGCGTCAACCTCGTTGTCGATGGCGAATTCGACCGCGCGTTCCCAAGCCGTCGCCGGCGAGAGGACGGCGGATCCAAGTTTGTCCACCATCGGCGATGGCAGGACCCGACCAAGATGAATATCCCCGACGCATAGCAATTTGACTGCCATTATGATGTACTCCAAATCCGGCGGAGATACGCTCTCCGAATGGTTGCGATACATTTTCGAGCGGTGTCCAAGTAGGAGATCGACCATCCAAAGCGACGAAGCCACGCTCAATATTCAAGTCAAGAAAGAAAATCTTCTCGCGCTTTGCAAGGCAATTACCATATCACAACAGGAGATGAAAAACAAACGATTTTTTGGCGTCAAGCTTATTTCCTCCTGATAAAGATTCGTGGATTTTTCGTCAAACGTTGTTTATGGGCGCTTGTCATTCCCGGACCGCGCTGTATTTTTCCTCACGACTTCGCGTTTCATTCGGAGTCGAATCGGAGACGGAATTTATTATGTCTGATTTCACACTGGTATGCGGTAGCGACGAGTTCGCCGTGAGAAGCAAATCGATCGAGATTTTGACGGCGTTGTGCGGTCAGCATCCGGAAAACAACCCTAATCTGGAGTTGATCCATGGCGACCCCGACTCACAAGCCTACCGCCATGATTCCGGAAAGCCGAAAACCGCGGAAATACTCAACAAAGTGGTTGAGGCTCTTAACACGCCCGCTTTTTTCGGAGACTCCAAGGTGGTTTGCCTGAAACGCTTCGATTTCAGCCAGGTCGGGAAAAGCAAGGCCGCGAAATCCGCGTTGAATTCCCTTGTGGAGATATTGAAGGACGACTTTCCTCCTGATGTTAAATTGTTGATCGACGGAACCGGAATAGATCGGCGCTCCGCGTTTTTCAAAACGTTTCAGGAAAGCGGGCAGTGCTTCTTCTTCGAGAAAACCGACGTAGGCAAAAGAGACTGGGAAAAGACGATTAGGGTGAGAATAATGGAATTCTGCCGGGACCACCGTCTAAGCCTCTCTCCCGACGCGGCCGCGTTTCTCGCGGATACCTGCGGGACGGACAGCGGCCGAATCGTCGGCGAACTTCAAAAGCTGATGGCCTACCTCCATCCGAACACGAATATAACATTGGAGGATTGCCGGGCGATATGCAGCGTAACGCCGGAAGCGGCGGCATGGGCGTTCGCCGACGAGTTGGGGAAAAAAAACTTGAACGGCGCGCTCAAAGTATTGAACACGATGATCGGCAATCAAACAAAGCACACGTCACTGGTCGGAATGGCCTCCAACCGCTTCCAGGAGATGGTGAAAGTCCGCACGGCCGCCAGGCGGCTCTCCATACCCGACAACGCGACGCAAAGGCAATTCATGTCCCGCGTCGAAAACATTCCGCCGCGGTTGAAGGAAGAGCTCGCCGGACATTTGATCCTCAGAGCTCATCCTTTCAAGGTGTGGATGGTGTTTTCTCAATCTTTGAAATTCTCGGACGCGAAACTCGCGGATATCCTCACATCAATAATGAGAGTCAACCGCCAGCTTGTATCCGGCGGCGCCGATTCGCGAATCGCCTTGGAGCTTCTGGCGATGGAAATTTGCGGGTGAGAGAAATGAAATGGACAAGACGAAAACAAACCGAAATATCACCCCCGAAAGACTTGCGGAGATAGAAAGACGCGTCGGTGAAATGGCGCGGAAACCTTGAAAACGGATTGTTTTGGTTGTCGGCGAAAAGTTTGCGGGGGTGGTACAGACGCGGGTGTTTTTGCGCTGAACCAGCGCAAAGCACTATTTTTTCGAAATTTTTTCACGGATTCAAGATCGATGTTTGCACAATGAGAGAAACGCGTGTAGAGTAAGAGTGTTTTCGGCATGGCTTTCAGCCTGTTCGAATGTGATCTTTCGGGCGATTGGTTGAACGATAAAAAAACAGGATTTCAAGATGGGCTCCTATTTGGAAATAATGGACACAACGTTGCGGGACGGCGAGCAGACACCCGGGATATCCTTCGCGCCAACCGAGAAAAACCATATCGCGAGGCTTCTGCTTGACAAAGTGCGCGTCGATCGATTGGAGATCGCGTCCGCCGGAGTCTCGGAGGGAGAATTACATGCCGCCCGCAGCATTGCGGAGTGGGCCGGGAATCAAGGGAAACTCGACCGAGTGGAAATACTGGGGTTCATCGACAAAGGCAAATCCATCGATTGGATAAAAAACACCGGGTGCCGCGTGGTGAACCTTTTGACGAAAGGCTCCGAGACTCATTGCCGCGGACAATTGCGTAAGACGCCGGAACGCCATTTCTCGGATGTCTGCGAGACTGTGGAATACGCTGAAAAGAATAACGTGGACGTGAACATATACTTGGAGGATTGGTCCAATGGAGTCAGCCAGAATTTCGCCTACGTTCATTCCTTCGTGTCGAAATTGAAGGATTTCAAGATTCAAAGGATCATGTTGCCTGACACTCTTGGAGTCCTGAACCCCCGCAAATTGAGAATATACCTTTCCTGGATGATCGAGGCATTTCCCGATTTGCGTTTCGATTTCCACGGCCACAACGACTATGGATTGGGCACCGCGAACTGCCTGGAGGCTGCGAATATGGGTGTCAACGGCATTCATGTCACCGTCAACGGATTGGGCGAGCGCGCCGGCAATCCGTCCCTGTGCGAACTGGTTCCGGCGTTGAACGATATGACGGACCGGAAATCACACGTCAAGGAAAACCAGCTGGAGCACATATCCTTGATCGTCCAAACGTTCGCGGGAAAGAAACTTTCAGCAAACGCCCCGATCGTAGGGAAAGATGTGTTCACCCAAACGTGCGGCGTGCATGCCGACGGCGATAAAAAGGGAAATCTCTATGTCAACCCCCTTCTGCCCTCTCGTTTCGGCCGACAACGCACCTACGCGCTCGGCAAACTCAGCGGGAAGGCGTCCATAGACAAAAATCTGGAGGCGTTCGGCATAGAGCTTGACGAGAAGACCCGCACCAAGGTTCTTCAGGAGGTGATACGTCTCGGCGATAAGAAGAAGAAGGTGACCACGGCGGATCTTCGTTTGATAGTCTCTTCGGTGATGAACGCCGCCGAAACGCGGGTCGTTCAATTCACAAACTACGAGATAACAACGGCGAAAGGCAAACTCCCCAGCGTCAAAATGGAAATGCTCTACAAAGGCGAGACGATCAAAGCCGAGGCGAAAGGCGACGGCGGATACGACGCGTTTATGAAAGCCGTGCGCAAAGCCTTGAAAACGGTTGGCAAAACCGCTCCGAAACTGGTTGATTACGAGGTTCACATCCCCAGAGGCGGCAAAACCGACGCGCTGGTGGAGACCACCATAACCTGGGACAACGGCGTGTCGGATCCATACATGACGGTAGGGCTTGATTCAGACCAGGTCGAAGCTGCGATAAAAGCGACCGAAACGATGCTCAACACCGAATTGCTTTGAAACGCCGACATTGTTTCGATGGAAAGCCATCACCCCAAGCCCGACATCCTTTGGAACATCGATCAATACTCCACCGCAAAAAGATAAACTCATTCTTCATGTGGCGCATGTCTAATCAATACGAAAACAATCTTAAGAGACGGACGGGCGAAGACGCGCTCTCGCCGCTCGCGAACTTCCGTTGCATTCGATGCGGAGCGTGTTGCGAATGGTTGCCGAGCGTCATTCCCGCGAAACCGCTGGCGAGCTTTATTTCACTGTGGGAATGACGATGCCGCGCATAATGATTTTCTGGCAGAAAAGGAACACCAAAAGCGTCGGGATGGATGCTAGAACGAAGGCGGCCATGCACATTCCGGGCTTCGCTCCGTAGCGGCCTTGAAAATCATACAACCATACCATAATCGTCCACATCTTGGGATCCTGGCAAGTGAGGAACGCCCACATGAATCCACCGTACGCCATTTTGAAGGCGTTCAAAGCGATAACGGCCAAGATCGGCTTTGACATTGGAAAAGTGATGCTCCAGAATTTTTGCAGTTCATTGGCTCCGTCAATGTCGGCCGCCTCGAAAAGCTCGCGGGGGACGCTGTCGAAAAAGCCCTTCAACAAAAAGATGCTGTATCCATTGGCCAAGCCAGGGAGTACCAAGGCCGCGAAAGTGTTCAACATATTCAAATCCCTCAACAGCAGAAATCCGGGAATCATAGCGACTTCGGCTGGAAACGCCATAGTAGCCAAGAAAAAGATGAGAAATTTGCTTGAGTTCGATTGTCTGCCGCGTGATAGAGCGTAAGCCGCGAGAGGATTCACTGTGAGCGCTCCAAGAATCACCAAGGTGACAAGCAAAATCGTAACCCAGACAGCGCGGCCCTTTTGGAAAAGGAATTCAAAGACTTTCGAGTAATTCATCGTTATGAACGCTTTGCGAAAACGGCTTGATTTTCACCGTTTTCATCATCTAGCTGCAAAGCGGAGAGACGGCACTACTCGTCCCGTCCGAAGTGCGACATTCCAACCTTGCCACTTCAACTTTTCAACATGCAATCCATATCAAAGCGCGGCCACTTTAATTCCGGCTTGCTCGCAAAAGGCTATGATGTCCTGGTAGAGATGCTCCCCGTATCCCAGCACGGCGTATTCGTTGTTCCACGCCTGCAGAAGTTCTTCTATATCGCACTCAGCGGTGACGAACGCATGGGGCCAGAACGGGATTCCGCACTCCAAACGCCTTTTCTCCAGCTCATCCGCCGCGGGTTCAGCGATGGAGCAACGCGTGATCACCATTTCGAATTCACCTTTGGTACGCCCTAGACGAGCGAGTATCCCTTTTCCGGGTTTGCAGACCAGCTCGACTGACATTCCCCCCGCCTCCCCTTCGGTCTCTATTCCGTGTTCCGCGAATTTCGCGGGTCGCACCGTTCCGGCGAGCGAGGGCGGACACGCCCCGTCCCCGATTATTTTTATCTCGTTGTTCGATTTGTCGATATGCTGCAAATCTCCGTAGTAAACCGACTCCTCGCTGAGGTCGGTCAACAGCTTGACCGTCATTCCCGTATTGAAGTCGCTCAAGGTGGAAGTACCCATTCCGTCGTTCAGCATCATACTCTGCGCGAAACAAGTAGCGCTGTATTCGTCTCCCAGCCCCGGAAATGATTGAATCGTGTAGAAACCCCACTCCTCTTTCGCCACGATTTTCTTGAGAGCCAGATAAATCCGGATCGATTTCTCGGCGACTTCGTTTTCCGGGATCCGCTCGCTGAAGTAGGGTTGAATTTTCTCCTTGGCGGCGTCAATCTCCTCGGTTGTTATCGCTTTGGCTGTTTTCAAGAGCTCCGTGGTGTCGCGCGAATCAATGTCGATTCCGAACACCCTCATCCACTGTGATGGGTCGGCCACTCCGCAAGTCTGCCCCATGCCGCGCCCGCCGAACACGCCGATAGTGCTCATATTGAGTTTGTTTCTCATATGAGCGCCGCGGCAGTACGAGGTTATCCGCTCGACATCCTTCGCCTCGTCATGGGCGCCATACACGAAACGGTGATTGACTCCAACCTCCTTCATAGCTCCCTGCAAAACCAATCCGCCGACCGGACGCCATCCCTGCGATCCGGGATGCGTCCAGATCACGATACCTTTGCCGGTGAAAGAGAAATCCCTGACCGCCGCGATCATATGAGCGCTCCAGACCCAGGTTCCCGCGAACAGCACAACGGCGTCTATATCGTCCATTTTCTTGTATTTTGCGAAACACTCCCTCGCCTCTTTCTTAGACGCGACGATCAAATCATGCTCCAGAAGCTCCACTCCGGCTTCCCGCAAGGCTCGTTTGGATTTTTCCACCAACGCGTCGTCTATAAATGGAACGCCCATGGGATCTTGAAGTCCGTCTTTATGGACTCCGTACACGATAAAAGCCACTTTCGGTGTGATCATCTCCATCTCCTTTTTTTCTGAAAACACTTTCTTCAGGTTTGCGCGAAACACGCGCAAACCAATGAATAATTTTCGTTCCTCAAATTATTCGCCGTCAAGCGAGACGCTTGAGCCACATTGTGATAATCCGTTGAATATTTTTGTGATAGATTTTTTTAAACCTCATCAGGCAATCCCCAAATCGCCGTCTCGCATCTCCCTGCCGACTTCTTCTGTTTACTGTTCACTCGTCCCATTACAGTTCACTTTCCCAACTGGCTCCAGTTATAATTTGAACTGATGCATATATGTTCGGGGTGGTAGTAACTAACGAACATTCCCGCAACAAGATTGCTCTCGGCGTAATAAGATTCAGTCGATTTCAAAACAGGCGCCCCTGTTTCAACCCCTAAATACTCGCGGCTTGAATCGTCGGCCACGACCGCTTCGATGGTTTGACGGCAACTTACGACCTTGAAATCGCATGCCTCGCTCCAAACTTCGAGGAAGTTCACAGTGGCCAATAGGGAATCAGTCAAATCAACGGCGAATTCCTCGGGGATGAAAACCCTATCGTAGGCGACGAATTCCTCCGGACTGAAATCAACGCGAAGGGCGAGCAAGACAGGCGCTCCGTTTTTTATATTCAAATCGGCGGCTAATGATTCCGATGCTCCCGCAATCTCTTTGGATATCAACTTTCGCTTCAATCCCGGGACGTGATCGCTCATACTGCCGGCGTAGTCTATCATCAAAGGGATGCGATGAGTGCGATTGGGGTTGACATACGTTCCGCTGCCCTGCTTACGTCGTATCAACCCCTCGGCTTCAAGAAGCCGCAAAGCGCGGCGTATCGTCACACGCGTGACACCAAATTCCCGACTCAACGCGCGTTCAGTCGAAATTTTCTCCATCAAACCCCATTCATGGGTGGCGATCTTTTTTCTGAACCGCTCGGCGATCCAATGATAATTCTTATTATTCTCAATCACGCTTGACACCTCCAGCGCTCGCGCGACGATGGGACGCGATCCGCTCACTTTTTTTGCGATTCATTCCACGCGAACTCCCCTAAAATATATTGGTATACTCCAATTTTCAAACTCTGTTTTGAAAAAAACGAAAGAAAGACCAGCCTGGCAAGTTGATTCACTTCGTCCGCGGAAACAATTTCCGCCACACTCGCGGAAGCGGCAAGCTTTCCCACCCTCCTGGACGATGGAGGGGGCACCGGGAAAAAATCTATATCATGCGGAAAAATAAAAAAAGAGGGAAAAAAAGATGAACCGCGGAAACGATAACGGAGGGAGGCGTCGGGAATGATTGGGAAGAACGGTTGGAGCGACCGGCGAGAATCGAACTCGCGTAACCAGCTTGGAAGGCTGGGGCACAACCATTATGCCACGGTCGCATATCCGTAAGCGATTGATATTTTAACGCCACATCGGATTTATGCAAACAAAAAAAACAAAAAAAATCTGAACACCGCCAAACAGCCGACCGCTCCGAGTTCATCAGGGCTTCCATAATCCGTGAAAAAATCTCGAAAAATGGTTGGTGATCAATACAAAGCGCGGCGCTCTCCTATAAACGATTGGTGTCCGCTCGAAACGGTTCGTAGAAAACGCTTGCAAAATTCAAACAACGCGCTATAGTTCCAATACTTTGGAAATTTTTATGGTTCAATCTCGGATATCGGCTTCAATGTCATCGTGGAAGGGCTTGAGTCGCAACGCTCAAAATTCCAAATCAGCGACCGGAACCGCGCGAAGCGCCGTCAATACAACAAGATGGAGGAGAATAAGATGGAGGAATCATCCGGCATTCTACAACCTGAAAGCATAGTCGCGGAAAAATTCAAAGTGCTGGAGCATATCGGTTCCGGGTCGGTCGGGGACGAGTTCTATCTCTGCGAGCAAACGGATCTGAACAGAAAAGTGCAGTTGAAGTTGATTTCGAAAGACTCGAGCGACGACGACGAGATGGTTCAAAGATTCATTCAAGGCGTGAATCTGGCCGCATCCCTCACGCACCCCAACATTCTGCCGGTTTACGAGGCTGGTTCCCTGGACGACAAATACTACGTCGCCACGGCTTGGAAAGAAACCAGGAAATTGAAGGATATTTTGAAGACGAACGGCTCTTTCGTGGAAAAAGAGGCTATACAGATCGTATTGGGTATCATCGACGCGTTGAACTACGCTTGGAATGAATTGACGATGATCCACCGTAACGTAACTCCGGAAACAATACTCATCGCTTCGGACGGAAAACCTTTGCTTGAGGATTTCGGAATGGCCAAAATCACCGACACGCAACAGTCGGCGAATCTGACGATGACCGGTTTCACCATCGGAAACTTGGAATATATGAGTCCGGAACAGGTGAGAGGTGAACGAGATCTGGATTTTCAAGCCGACATGTATTGCCTCGGCTTGGTATTCTATGAAATACTGACCGGCGACTACCCCTTCAAGGCCAGCTCGCAGATGGAGTACATGCAGGCGCATGTTTCGAAAAAGCCGACACCCGTCAAAGACATCAACATCAAAGTCAGGCAAGGCTGCTCGGACATAGTGGACCAAATGCTGGCCAAAGACAAAAACGATAGGTTCGAATCCTGGACAGCCCTTTCGGAGGCTCTAAAAAACGTGCTGGAAGGCCGCGCCCCCAACAAATCAGTCAAAGACGCCTTGAAAGAGATCAAAGCGAAACAACTCCACAAGCAACCTGAAAACACACCGTCATCCCCTCCCCCCATCACCGAGGCGGAAAAAGAGGCGGACGCTAAAAAACTCAAAGTTCTGATCATCGGATCGATTGTCGTCATAGTGATAGTGATTTTAGCGATACTGTTCGGACTTCTCATACAGAAAACAGTCGTATAATCAATTGATGACAGTAGGACGGTCCTTCCAGGCCGTCATTCATTCCAGAACCAAGCGCGTCGGAGAGTCAGCGCGGAATGTTGGGCGCCGCGAGACGCGTCACTTAAAGATGCGACATACTTGAACTAGAATTCGCCAAAACCGACTAAACCAGCAATATGAAGCGTTCTCAAGAATGTCTGACCAAAAGACGGTGAGCTCGGCTCGCTGGGGAGGGTGGCATATGCCATCTCAGCTTCGATTGTGAGCACACGAGTCGCAAGGTTGGCCTCTGGCGAACGCCTGCCAGCGATTCAAGATAGATGCTGGGCCCACAAACCACGCTTAACGGTCACTTTAATCGCGTAAAATTCGTGAATTTTGTCGTAATCAGGCTTGACATCGTCGTTTCAGCATTATATTGTCCTACAATATGACTTGGAGGATGTGGATATGTTGTCGCCGGTACGGAAAATCAGCGCCAAAGAAGCGGTGATCGCCTCTTTGGAAAACTATATAACCGAAAATGCTCTTTCGCCTGGTGACGCTTTGGCCACCGAATTGGAATTGTCACGACAGCTGAAAGTCAGCAGAAGCGTTTTGCGCGAGGGATTGCAGTATTTCCGCACTCTCGGCATAATCGGAACGAAACCGAAAAGCGGAGCGTACATAAAAAGATTATCTCCCAAAAATCCCTTTGGCGGTTATTTGACCTTTATGCGCGGTAATAAGCGCAAAATTTATGAAATAGGCCAAATGAGAATGGCTTTGGAACTTGGGATAATCCCTTTTCTGATTGAAAAAGTTTCCGATGATGATCTGAAGGAATTGAATTCCATA
>JAADHT010000014.1 GCA_013151705.1 Kiritimatiellota bacterium
TTTCCAAAGGGCGGAATTATTAATGATCCCGTGGAACTTATTGATGTCATGCCTACACTGCTGTCCGTGGCTGGACTTGATATTCCTGATAATGTACATGGTAAAGACCTGGCCCCGCAGATAATTGGTACTTTGAAGGTGCCGCATCGTCCGACATTTTCCGAGATCGATCATTCACGGTCAGTTCTTCCCGCTTTGCGTAAATTCGGCAGCCACCGCGTCATGTGCCGTTCTGATAGATGGAAACTCTCATACTCTCTGGAAGATGCCGGTTATGGTGAAGACGGCAGTTTATATGATTTGAAGAGCGATCCTTTTGAACTTGTGAATCTGTTCGAGGCTCCTGACTGTCAGGATATAATTAAAAGCTTGAAAAATGAGATTGAACAATGGCAGGAAATAAGCTGAAGAATAACTTATCCTTTGATACATACATAAGGAGCATCTCACGATGTCGGTGAGGGTTTAGTCGAACATGAAAAAAGCACAAAGAGATGTGAGCCACGTGATAAGTTCGCCGAGAACGTCATCACGAAAGAATGTGGTTTTTATCTGTCTTGACCAGCTTGGAGCACAGGCCATTGGCCCGTATGGAAATCGGCTGACGAAAACCCCCAACATGGACCGATTGGCGGCGCGGGGAGTTGTTTTTGACAACTTCTGGTGCGTGTCGCCACTGCGCGGCCCCGGCCCGGTTTTCAATGTTTACGGGCCATATGCCATTCCCGAACCAGCAGGCCAATGCCGCCGCTTCCTGTCAGCATTTTCCGTATCTTGACTATATGGGATAAAAGAATATGACCGTGGAAAAGTCAATGTTCCGCCACAGGCCCGCTCCGAGATGCCGGTTCCCCTTTCCGTCGCCGCCACGTTTGATCGTGATACTGAATTGAAATTGAAATAAAGTCAAAAAAAGATTGTTTCTTTCTTTTAGTGGGGAAAGACAAGGGGATTGAATATCCAATCACGCGGAGTACTACAAGTATTCCATTTATTACGCCGTGGCGTGATGAAATCGAGGAGAATATCCTCCGGCTGAGCCAGAAAGTATGAAAATGCAGGCTTGTGGGTTCGTCCCCGATTGCTCCGTTAATTTGTATTGCCTTAATGCGAAATTCCCCTCTCTAGGTGATAAAACTTTTGTAAAACACCAACAAAACCCAGCGTCAAACTACACCTAGCGGGAAAATGTCGTATGAGAAGTAAAATGGCAACCCCGCAAGGATTCGAACCTTAACTAAGTGGACCAAAACCACTTGTGCTGCCGTTACACCACGGGGTTGCGAGTCTTGTGGAAGCAAGACGGAGCGGGTATAATAGTTCGATGTCGAAGCTTTTCCAGCAACCCCATGAACTTTTTTGGAAAGTTTTTGTTTTTTTCATCCTTTGGGTGGAAAAATCAATTTTGGTGTCTATATTTCGTGGCTTCGGCAGGACGCTGGCGTTTTGTCGTTTATTGTGGCGTGGTGGCCGAGCGGTTAGGCAGTGGTCTGCAAAACCATGTACACCGGTTCAATTCCGGTCCACGCCTCCAATTTCCTCCCGCTTGCTCACATCGTCCCATTGGGCCCATAAGGCCTGTTTAGCCCATTCCCAAGCTCCATCCAATCTCTGTGACGATTGCCTTACGCCTTACGAAGATGGGCGGGCGGGGACGCTCCGCCCTACTACGTCTCATGCCATGCGAGATGGGCGGGCGGGGGCGCCCCTCCATAGGTTTACGCGCCGCGGCGTGCGGGTAAACTCCGCCCTACGAATCACGAATCACAGCGGTTGAACATCCGGCTTACGCGTATAAGTTATACTGTATGGATAACGGCGCGCATTTCGAAAAGGAGGTTTGGAAATGACAAGAAAATACGACATCGTGGTGGCTGGACACGCTTGTATTGATTTGATTCCCGAATTCAACAGTGGTGGAAAAGAGATAACCGATGTACTATCGCCGGGCAAACTCGTGGATGTCGGCTCGATGACCACCGCCACCGGGGGAGCTGTCTCGAATACCGGCGGCGCCTTGAACTTATTTGGTTTCAAAACCGTTTTCGTCAGTCGCGTCGGCCGCGACATCCTCGGAGACGCGCTTATTTCCATCTTGAAGGAGCGCGGTTGCGACACGGCGCATATGAGCGTTTCAGAATCGGATCCCACCTCATACTCGGTCGTTATCAACGTTCCGGGAATCGACAGGATTTTTCTTCATTGTCCGGGCGCTAACGACGTGTTCGACATATCCGACATCCCATTCGACGTTTTGGAGGAGTCCCGCATATTTCATTTCGGCTATCCTCCATTGATGAGAGGAATGTTCGAGGACGGAGGAGAGTGTATGAAGTCCATCTTCGAGCGCGCCAAAAAAACGGGCGTCACGACATCTTTGGATATGGCGAGGCCTGATCCGAATTCCCCCGCCGGAAAAGTCGATTGGCTCTCTTTCCTGCGGAAGGTATTGCCTTTCGTTGATGTGTTCCTCCCTAGTCTGGATGAATTGATATATATGATCGATAGAGACCGTTTCGACTCTTTCGACGCCGCAACGGCCGAAGGCTCGTCGTTGGGCGATTTGACCGAAGCGGATCTCGCGGATCTCGCGGATAAACTTATCGGAATGGGAGTGGCTGTTGTTGGCTTGAAGCTAGGAGATTCCGGTTTCTATGTGCACACCACATCTGACAAAACCCGATTCGCCAACGGCGGATTTGGAGCCGCCGCTCCCGCCGAACTGGATGATTGGCTTGGAGTCAGGCTGCTCGAACATTGTTTCAAAGTCGATTTGGTGGGAGCCACTGGAGCCGGAGATTGTACCATCGCCGGGTTCCTCGCGGGAATCCTCGAGGGGCAAACTCCTTCCGAAGCCGCGGTCTCAGCCGTCGCCGCCGGCGCTTGCAACGTGGAGAAAGCCGACTCTTTGAGCGGAATTCCGTCTTGGGACTCCTTGATGGGCAGAATCGACGCGGGATGGGAGAAGTTGTGATGGAAAAACTATTTGGAACCGATGGAATAAGAGGTAAAGCCAACACTTATCCGATAACTCCGGAGGTGGCGTTGCAACTAGGCAAGGCCATAGCGCATGTTTTTGGCGCGGGCGGGCACGGATCCGCTAAAGCCGTTCTCGGCAAGGATACTAGATTGTCCGGATATATGATAGAGACGGCTCTGACGAGCGGATTGGTCAGCATGGGGATGGATGTGCTTTCGGTTGGCCCGATGCCCACGCCCGCCATCGCCCATTTGACGAAGTCCATGTGCGCCGCCTGCGGTATAATGATAACCGCTTCGCATAATCCCTCCGACGACAACGGGATAAAAGTGTTCGACTCCAATGGATTCAAATTGCCGGATTCGATGGAGGAGGATATTGAAAGGCATATTTTGGGCGGGGAGATCAACAGCGCGCATATCAGCACTTCCCTTTTGGGAAAGGCGTACAGGATGGACGACGCGGTGGGGCGGTATATAGCCTTCGCCAAAGCGTCCATAGACAACCGGAGCTTGAAAGGCGTTAAAATCGTTTTGGACTGCGCTAACGGCGCGGCGTATAAAATAGCGCCTCTCATTTTCAAAGAGCTCGGGGTGGAGGTCGTTGAAACAGGTGTGGTTCCGGATGGTTTCAACATCAACGAGAATTGCGGCGCTACCCATACGGAGGAACTGAGCGAGTTTGTCAGGGGTTGCGGCGCCGACATAGGCGTGGCCTTGGACGGAGACGCCGACAGGGTTATTTTCTGCGACGAGAGCGGCAGCGTGGTCAATGGCGATAGAATCATCGGCATCTGCGCTATGGACTACAAGGAGCGCGGACGGCTGATGAACGACACTGTCGTGGTGACGAGCATGAGCAATCTCGGCCTGGTCGAGGCGTTGGAGCGCTCCGGAATAAAAACCGAGTTCACCGATGTCGGCGACCGCTACGTGATAGACAGAATGCGTGAGAAAGGTTTCAATATCGGGGGCGAGCAGTCCGGGCACATAATTTTCATGGACCATGTAACCACCGGCGATGGAATCATCACTGCTTTGCATCTCATTTCGCACATGCTTGAGAAAAACAGCCCCCTCTCCGAACTCGCCGGGTTTATGACCGAGTTTCCTCAGAAGTTGACGAACATTCAAGTTTCCGCGAAGCCGCCGATATCGGAATTGCCTGAACTTGAACAGCTCGTTTCCGAATGTGAATCCCGCTTGGCTTCATCCGGGAGAGTGATAGTCAGGTATTCCGGAACGGAGAATAAAATGAGGATTCTTCTAGAGGCACGGGACGCCGCTCTAGTTGACGAGTGGTCCGCGAAATTCGCGGAAACGGTGAGTAGTCTGATAGGCGTTTGAGTCTGGACCTTGGAATATTCAGCATTACAAACATTCAACTTTTAAACATGGAACATCGAAAATTTAAAATAGCCTCCGATATTTTCCGGAGAGTGCTGGTTTTGGGGTTGGGCGCGAGCGGCCGGGCGGCCGCGAAACTCGCGGTCGCCAGAGATTTCGAGGTGTCGGGAGTTGACGAGTCGAAGAAAATCGACACCGAGGGATTGGATAAAGTCGCGATTCTCGCGGATTGGAGTCCAAGTGATTCCCTTCCGGAGTGTGATCTGATCGTTGTAAGCCCGGGAATCGCTCCCGGTTCGCCGCTGGGGCTTTCCGCGGCGGCTTCCGGCGCTCCGGTCGTTGGAGAATTGGAGTTCGCCTCATATTTCGTCGAATCTCCGATTTTGGCGGTAACCGGAACCAACGGGAAAACCACAACTACCGAGATGACTCAATTCATCCTCGGCGACACTGCCGTCGTCGCCGGAAACATAGGGAAGCCATTGAGTGAAGTCGCCTTGGATGAATGGCGGGGGACGGTTGTCGTTGAGGCGAGTTCATTTCAACTCGAAAGCGTTGTCGGATTCTCCCCAATCGCCGCGGCTTTGCTGAATACCGCTTCCGACCATATGGACCGATATTCCGATTTTCAAGCCTACGTTTCCGCGAAATTCGCGGTTTTCAACAATATCGCAAACGCCTCGAATTGCGTCCTCAATTTCTTGTCGCTCGACCATTGGGGGGCGCGTTTCGGAAATGCGAGCGCTCCTACAACTTTCTCGGCGGTCGAAAACGCCGCCGACGCGTTCTTCGACGGTTCCGCCGTCTTCTTCAAAACAATTCCGACACCTCCGGTCGATTTGGCGAATTCGCGGTTGAACACCAGCCACAACGTCGAGAATTTCATGGCCGCCGTGCTACTGGCATCCAGAATTTTGGAGTCTGACGCTTTGTCTGCCGGCATCGATACGCTTCTCCGCGATTTCCGTTTGGGCGCGCATCGACAGGAGCTCGTGGCGGAATTCGACGGAGTGCGGTACGTCAATGATTCAAAAGCCACCAATCCGCACGCTCTTTTCGCGGCTTTGGACGTTTTCGGCGGCGAAGGCAATATACTGCTCATTGCTGGAGGCTTGGACAAAAACATGGATTTCTCCATATCGAAACGACATTCCAAGGCTATTCGCACAGCGTTTCTCATCGGCGAGGCGGCCTCTAAAATCGGGGATGCATGGGGGAGAATTGGTGTCGATTGCAGGTTTTCAGCCTCTTTCGAGACGGCGGTTCGAAACGCTATGCGGTCGGCGGTCGAAGGTGATGTCGTTTTGCTCGCTCCGGGTTGCGCGAGCATGGATATGTTCGCCAACTATAAGGAGCGCGGAGATTTTTTTAGAAAAATTATGCTTCAAACACCGTTTTGACGTGTTGACATTGCTGTTTTTCAAACTATACTTCAGTATCGTTCCGCATTGCCAAGGTCGAAAAACAGTGAATCTTCGGAGGTTGTCAACAATGAGATACAGTTTCTTGCCGTTTTCACTAGCAGGCTTGTTTCTTTTCACAGTTGTCGGTTGCGTCAACCAGCCTTTGCTGTTGAGGAATCGTCCGAATGTGCCACCACCGTTGCTGGCGCCTTCTTCACAGTCCGTTGACGGGGACTCCTATAATACAGTCGTTGAACAGGTGCCTGAAACCCTTGTTCTACCTGTTCCCGTGATAAAAGCTCCACCAATCACATATACCGTCGTCAAACGCGACTCCTTCTGGAAAATCGCCAGAAAGTTCGGCGTCGACAAAAGCGAGCTGGCGGCCTGCAACAATATGTCGTTGGACAAGCCTTTGAAGGTCGGTGTGGTATTGGTGATCCCTCCAGGCGCCGTGAAAGGCGGAAAGACGAAAACTTTTTCATCCACCTGGAAAACCAAGTCGGTTGTTCGGAGTGGAAAAACAAAGCCGGTTTCCAGCGTCGAACGCGGCGGCGGAGCGCCGGCGCCAAATGACGGGACCTACGTTGTGCGTCCAAAGGATTCGATTTGGAAGATATCCAGGCGCTTTGGCTTGACGACCAAGGAATTGGTGGCCGCCAATGACCTCGATCCGAGAAAACCCATCAAGCCCGGGATGAAACTGATAATTCCCGAAGGAAAGGATGATGCTTCGACCAAGGGGCGCGACACGACGTCAAATTCCGAACAAACCGCTCCGGAGAACTCATCTTCCGTTCCTGAAGCTGATTCCGCTTCGAATAGCGTTTCAGATATGAAGACTGTTGATGAAACCGACTCCTCCGACGGAAAGAATTTGCTTGATGACGCTGTTGAATCGGTGGAATCCAAGAAGAGCAATGACGCTAAAAAGAAAAAAAGTATCGATGATATCCTTGATGAATTGGATTCCTCCTCGGTGGACGTCAACCGTTCGTCGGAGTTGCCCGGCGCTCCCTATACCGAGGAGGTGATTCCCAACGAGACTCTTCAGGAGATCGCGGACCGCAACGGATGCACCGTGGAGGAGATTCTCAAGGCTAATCCCAATATCAAGTCGGAAGATGACGTGAAGCCGTTCACGTCGATTATAATTCCCAAAAAATGAGGTGTAATTTTGGCTGACATCAAATTCTCGGATGACGAACGCGAATTGCTTCTCGGATTGGCTAGAGACGCTATCCGAAATGGATTGAAAAAAATGTCGTCTCCAAAATTATCTTCTCCACCGGAGAGTTTCGGCGCTCTCCGCGCGTCTTTCGTTTCTCTGCATAATTTGGATGGCTCATTGCGCGGTTGCATCGGAAACATCGAGCCTTTCGAGTCGTTGCTTGAAAGCGTGCCGCACAACGCTAGAAACGCGGCGTTCCACGATCCGAGATTTTCCTCCGTCTCTTCTTTGGACGAGTTGCGCGATATAAAAATAGAGATTTCAGTTTTATCTCCACCGGAATCTATTTCTTCAGTCGATGATTTCGAAGTTGGCAAACACGGAATAATTCTCCGCAAACGCAACAGGGGTTCTGTCTTTCTTCCGCAAGTCCCTCCGGAGCAAGGGTGGGACAGGGAAACCACTTTGACGCGTCTCTCTCTCAAAGCGGGCCTTTCGGGTGACGCTTGGAAAGAGGACGACTGCGTATTCAAAGTTTTCGAGGCCACTTATTTCTCGGAGTAGTCTCTTTAAATCCGAATATCGAGTTTAGTGTTTAAGTGCTCGAACCCGTTTCGAGCGTGAATCTGCTGCTGAATTCTTGATTAGTCCCAGCGACAGCTGGTTAAGTTCAATATTCCTGAAGATTCAATCCCAGAACTCATCGATCACGCCGCGGGTGACTTCAACCCACTTTCTGATTCTGTACGGATCGCCCTGGACTGTCTCGACGTCCTTCAAGGTTATGTCCATATACGAATTGCGGAGAAATTCGAAATCCTTTCTGAGAATGGATCGTATTCTGTCGGGATTGAAGCCGTATCCGACCATATCGGAAGGGCTGGGGCGGTAGCTCAACACATAGTCCGTTCCGATTCGCTCAGCGCATTTAGCGACATCAGCGAACGGTGAGACCGCTATTCTTCTGAGATTTGGAATTTGTTTCAACATTTCAATCTTGTTGGTCAAATCCTCGCAGCATCCATACGCCACCAGACCGAAATCTCTCATAATCGGCATTTGATATTGTAGAAGAAATTCCTCGTGCATGGCAGGAGAGACGGCTGTAAACTCCTGGGCGGCCATGAAACACCATAGGTCTTCTCTCGGAACACCGAACGAGTTCGGGGCCGGATCCCGCAACTCCTCGGCGTATGGCATCGCCTGGTTTTGGTGTTCCGACAAACTCCAGTCTCCGGCCGCTTCCGCTTCCTTTTGCGCCTTCAATACCCCGTCGCTCATAAAAGAGACCAGTTTGTGGAGCCATTCGGGATTGTCCATCATATCCAGCATGAAATTTTCTATTCCCCGCAGGTGTCCCAAGTCGGTGGAGATGTCGCCGTTCCACATTTTATATGCCGGACCCCGATTGAGATTGACTGTGATTATGTCTCCTATCGCATCTTGAACCTTCTCAAGGTTTTCCGCGGTTTTTCGCTCGTCGATCGAGTGCGTGGGAACGACCAATTTCTCGATGTCGCGATATTCGCGGATGTGGTAGTCCTCTTTGTACGAACCGATCTCCTCGTCGGTGAAGTGCCGCTCTCCTGACATTCCCCACCCATAGTGATTGTGGACCGCGTTGACGCTAACCCAGGGTTCAATGATGAAGTCGTCGTTCAACGAGTCCTGGTATATCATTTTCTTGAGAAACGTCTCGATTCCTCTGAACAAACTGTCTTCTATTCCGCATTCGCTTTCCGGCAACTCGTTCCAAGCGACAGCCCGGATGTAAATGAGCGGACGTTTGAGACACAGACTGTTTTTTTGCCGCCATAGTCCGCGGCGTTCGTCCTGAATTTCCTTCGAAGCAATCTCTTTGTATTTTTCAGCCAGTTCCCGCAGAAGATCCTTCTCTCGCTTCTTCATTTCAGTCTCCTTGTATTTGTTCGAAGAAGAGATAAGCTATCAGCTCTTTACATGTTAAACAATGGAGTAAGGCGGGAATAAATATGTCAATTTCAGAGAAGATCAAGGTTGGTCAAACTGGGAGATACAACTGCGATCCTGATTGGAGGTGGAATAAGAAAGGCGCTCCGGGAAATGATTTCGATTTGTGGGTTGTCACGGGTGGCGCGGGTTTGCTGACGACTGGCGATGTTTCTTACGGTTTGTCCGCTGGAGATGTGTTCCTTCTGCGCGGGTGGGATGATTATTTTGGGCGCGCGGATAGAACGCGCCCCATTACCGTCGTGTTTATTCATTTCGATTACATTGACGGTGATGGAACTGTTTTCAAACCCTCGGAAGATGCTCTCCAGCCTCTCCGCAGCAGATTGTACGACTTCCCTTTTTTTCTAAAACTGCTTGACAGGGTTTTGGAGTGTCGGCTCCGAGGCTTGGATGGTGAAGCCGGGGTATGGCTTGCCTGCGCTTTGGAGGATATTCGCTATCAGAATGCTGTCGCGGAGGAGGGCGCGGTCGAACTTGCCCCCGTGGAACGCTTTATCGACTCATTGGCGAGGAAAATCCAGTCTTCTCCCGAATCGTCTTATCATCTTCCTGAGATAGCGTCGGATGCATCGTATTCAACGGATCATTTTTCAAAACTGTTCAAAGCCAGAGTTGGAATGCCGTTCAGAGATTTCGTCATTCAATCCCGCATTGAAGCGGCGAAGCTCCATTTGCGTTCGAGCAGCGCCAAAATATCGAAGATTGCCGAGGCTTTGGGGTATTCCGATCTATTCTTGTTCAGTAAGCAGTTCAAGAAAAAGTGTGGAATGACACCGACGAAGTATCGCGAACACAACTCGTGACCGCCCGGTGGGCGGGCAGGTCGCCGCGTTTCCACCTTTCCGTCTAGGCAGAGAAAGTTGTGCCCTGGTTTTTCGTGGTAGTCGGCGGAATCCCAAACCACCGGCAGGTCGTCCCGCGCGGATGTGAGATTCGCGCTGTTCGAAAGTGTCATCCCATTGAACCAGACGTTCCATTCGTAACTGCTTCCATGTTTCGCGAAAAAAGTCTTCGCGGAAAATTTGGCGATGGTGTCCGCCGGGCATTTGTAAGCCTCCGAGCTTTTCATCGGCTTCCCGTCTTTGCCCTTTACTTTGATGATTTGCGCGCTCACTTTGTTTTTATCGCCATGCGGAATATGCGATTTGATCTTTTCCATTTTTTTTATCCATATTTCACTTCCTTTGTTGTGTGTTTTTTTTCGCCTTGCCGGCTTTTTCCGATGTTTGTTTTTTTGCCCGATCGGCCAGATAACCGGACAGATCCACAATCTCCACGAAATGCCAACCCATTGTTTGGACCGGAGCGTAGACGACCAGGCGTTGGACGCCGTCTTCTTCTATCTCGAACTGACCGGAATTTCCGCGTTCGAGGAGCGAATATATTTTAATGTACGGGAATGGCGGAAACTCCAATGACGAGGAATCATCCTTTTTTTCGGCATCCTTGAGGGATGATGAAATCAGCACCTTTCCCTCGGAGTCGAGAATGTATCTAGCCACGCTCCAGGAAGCGCTTTGCTTGCCGGGATTCATCAGAACCGTCAGTATGTAGTCGAACGTCGTGTCGATGCCAGCCACTCCGAGAATCTCTCCCTTCGTTCCTCGGACTGATTTCGAGGCTGAAACGACTAACCCGCGGCCAAAGGCGTCTTTGTAGGGATTGCTCCAAACCAATTTATCGCTGGTGAGCGCGTCTTTGTACCATTTGCGTTTTCTGGGATCGTACGAGTTTGGAAGTTCGGAATGGCCCGGAAAGTTGAACATGAGTCCGTTCGGCAATCCCAAATATATCCAAGCGATTGGATACCCGACGGATAGAGCGTGTTTACGGGCCTCGGTGTCGTTCTTCGGAAAATCGCTTGGATCGCTGTAGACTAGAAGCCTGAACATCAACGGAACCAGGGGAGAGAGAATTTCGGAATAATATTTAGTCGCTTTTTCAGAAGATGGCAGGCTGGGGGGCGCTTTCACCGACCCAAATGACAGACTTATGGGAAGTCCGTATACTTTCGAGGTTTCCAAGGACACCGAAGCGTCGCCGGCATCGGCGGAGAAGCGTTTGTAGTCTATGAACAAAGGTGGTCGATTTGTTTTTGGTTCCTCCAAGAGACATCCTTTGGCCTCCCATACGAAGCGGTCCAGAAAATGAACGATGTGGAAGTAATGCTTGTCTATCACATGCGCTCTGGACTCAACCAACGCTTGAAGGGAGGATAGCGCCAAAGACCTTTTTTTCGTCTCTCTGATAACCTGATTCCTTTTCACCAGCGCGAAAATCGCGATTCCAGCGCAGAGTAGTAGAAACGACAGCGTCATCGTGGCGGCCAGCCCTCGGTGTTTGCTCATCCAACGAGATATCTTTCTCGGCGGATTGTCTGGGCGCGCGTCCAGTTCGTCCCCCGCTAGAAAACGTCTTATGTCGGTGGCGAAATCCGATACATAGGCGTATCGGTTGTCTGGATTCGTCGCTGTCGCCTTTCTGATGATTGCTTTGAGATCATTTGAAATTCCGCACCGCGGAAAACGATGGATCAACGGCTCCAATCGGGCGTCGCGGGTTTTCTCGAATATTTCTTTGACGTTGTCGCCGGTTATGGCGGGAGCCATTGTCGCCATCTCGAAAAGTATTATCCCCAACGCGTATTGATCGCTTGATGCCGTGTGGCGACCTCCCACGACGACTTCCGGCGCTATGAACCCCGGGGTTCCGTCTATTTGCGGTTTTTCGTCTTCGCCACCGCCGCCTTTGCCGCTTTCATCCTCGCTTAACGACGCTATTCCCCAGTCCATCACGTAAACTTCGTGGAACTCGCCGATCATTATGTTGGATGGTTTGATGTCTCTATGATAAACTCCCTTGCTGTGGGCGAAAGCGACCGCGTCGCAAACTTTAACCAAGTCTTCCAGACGTTCCTTGAGAAACTCGTGTGTCATCGCCCTAAGATTTCCGGTTCTGCGGCGTTCCTTGCATTTCAGCACGGTATCGTCGAGTATCTCACGGAGGTTTTTGCCGCGGATCATTTTCATCGCGATATGCAGCCCGTCGCCGCCGTCGCTTGAATTGATGGAATGAAGAGGAATGATGGCGGGATGCTCGA
Organism: Kiritimatiellota bacterium; assembly: GCA_013151705.1. Classification (GTDB taxonomy): domain Bacteria; phylum Verrucomicrobiota; class Lentisphaeria; order Victivallales; family JAADHT01; genus JAADHT01. The sequence continues at coordinate 11,993 of JAADHT010000014.1, forward strand.
GTTGGGATGTTATTTTAGCTTCCGTAACGAAGTTCTCGACAACTTGATCATTCTCCAGCAATTCAGTCTTTAGTGATTTCACGGCTACTGATCGTTTGAGAAAATTGTCTCTCGCCACTTGAATAATTCCTTGTCCGCCTTCCGCGATCTTTTTGGAGATAGTGTATTGGCTGTCGAGTGGGAGCAGCGTCTTCAATTCATCCGGAGAGAATGTCAGCATCTTTTCGGTGACAATGGTGGTTTCGAATGATGTGGAAAGATTGGCTGTCGTAGGCGCTTGGGAGACGGACGATATTTTGACCGTGTGTCCATCGTCTATCCGCATTGTACTCCCTTCGGACATCAAACTCTCCTATTTCGAACAGGGTCTGTTTAGTCGTTCACGTAGACGCGAAGTCCGAATACAATGTTCAACATGCAGTCCGTATGGGCTTTCACTTTGACTCTTTTCACTGTTTGACCGTGGAATCCAGGAGATTTAATGGTCACTCGATATGTGCCGGGCGCTAAAAGCCGGGACATGTATATGTTCAATTGGCCAGGCGCTTTGTACACTTGGACGGTCTTTCCAGTGGCGATGCTGAAAAACACTATGGTCAACTCGTCCGGCGGATGTTTCAACACTCCAACTATTCTTCCCATTTTACTCCAAGCGGAGTAGGAACGTTTTATGTATTTGGCTTTTTGTGGATACAAGTCGCGGAATTTATCGTAGGCGTTTGATGGAACCGCGTATATCGCGGAGATGGCTCCGAGGATGATGAGTGTCGCTAGTTTGTTGTTCATAATTAATGGCGCTCCCTCTCAATCCCAATGGATCGGATCCTGATACGACAATGTACGCTTGTTTCAACGCAATGCAATCTCTTCTTCATGAAATGAGCGGCGTTTTTGACTTATGTCGTTGCATCGCGGTCAAATAGACATAAATTGACATTGTGCCACTATGTCGTTTTTGGACCTTCACTTCACACACTTGTCGAGGAGCGTCTCATGCCAGCCATTAGCGGAAAATCAGAAAGCTCAAATGCGAGAAGCTCCAGACGTGGAAGAAGAGCGCTTTTGAAAGGTCTTTTGCTTTCCGCCGCACTGTCGATGGTAGCCCTGTCCATATTCCATAACGTGGCCAGCCGGCGATTGTGCGCCTTGCGTTGTTCGCGAACCAATGAACTGGCCGCCAAGGTGAACGAATCTCTTTCCGAAGCTCGTTTTCAGATATCCGCGTTGATTCGGCTCCCGATTGTTCAACGGACCGCGGCTGGAGATTTGCCGTCGGACAATCCTTTGGCCGTGTCGGCGTTGAAAACGATGAAAATGATTTTGCGGGGCGCCATCGTTTATGAAATGAATCTCAAAGGTGATGTCGTCGCCTGCTCCCCCTATGGTGGCGAAGGAGAGAAAACGCTTACTGGAAAAAACTATGCGTTCAGTCCATATTTCGTCAAAGCCGCGAAAGGCGCGAAGTCAGTGGTTTTAGCGCTTGACGTGACGACAAACAAACGCGGCGTGTACTTCAGCGCTCCCATCAGGAAAAACGGTGTTATCGTGGGTGTGTTGGTCATTCAAAAATCGGTGCTGGATATAGATCGGTTTTTCGGGCTCTATACCGATGGCAAAGCATTGCTGCTTTCAAAAGACGGTGTGGTGTTTCTTTCAAACATCCAATCCTGGCTTTTCAAAACGGCATACCCTATCAACGAGGAGAGACGGAGAACGCTGCGTTTCTCCAAACAGTTCGCGGATGAGCGGCTGACACCCCTTCCTATTCACCTCGACGCTGCTCAAGTCACATACAACTCTGATATATACGATGTCACCGAGGCTGGTGTCGCGGTGAAGGGATGGAAGGTGGTCACCTTGACTCCGTCGGGCAAGGATTACCCTTACGGACTGGCGGCTCTTATGGCGCTCATGATAACCCTCG
>JAADHT010000132.1 GCA_013151705.1 Kiritimatiellota bacterium
CGCGGCGTTCAATACGTAAATATCGAATTTTGATGATTTCAGCATTTTTTCGTAAAGCTCGAGAGACAACGGGTCTTTGAATTTACCGGCAATAGTGGCGACGGCGAATGTTTTGGCGTTGTCGCCGCCGATTTCAGCGAAAAGCAGTTTTTTTAACGCCTTCGCTTTCTCCGGTTTGTCCATTTTTTTGACGGCGACCAGTCTTAAATAGGTCGCTGAGGAGTTCCAATGTCCGGACAGCTGCTCCAAAGCCAGTTCCGGTAGGGAGAGTTTCAGGAGTTTTTCGGCTGTGAAGCGTATGACTCCGCCCCTGCTGGGGTGGTAGTCGAGGTTTTTGAAAAACGTGGACATCAGTTTCGAACGCCGCCGCTTTTCCGCGTCGGCGCAATAAAAACAGAGCTTCCAATCGTTGTCGAGGGACGGTTTGGAATCGTTGAACGATTGAAGCGCCTTGTCGTATATCGCCGTTGCCGTTTTCTCATCGTCGAGCAGCCTTTCAGCCGCCTTCGAAATGTCGATTTTCCGCCCGAAACGCCAAAGAGACGCCGTCAAATCAACGATTTCGTAGTTCATTCCTAGTTTCTCCAGAATGAGAAACAAATTTTCTTTTGTTTCGGTCGGCAACGCTTTCATCTTAATGGAGGCGAGCATCAGCTCGAATTCTTTTCTCGAATTCGACGCTGCGATGGCCTTCGCCATCTCGGGGGGGGGGACATCGGCGATGAGGGCTATGAGACAGCGGCGCGCGTAGGATGCCGTTTTAGGGTTTCTCTTCATATCCGACAGAAGCGGCAGGAGTTTCGTTCCGTATTCGATGGTGAATTTTCGCCATTCCTTGTCCGACGCGTCCAGCGCGCCCGACTCCAGACGCGTCAGATAACGTCCAATCTCGGGTTTCGCGCCGGGAAACACCGCCCAGCGGATAGTTGTCCATATCTTCTCCGCGCGTTTCCGAACCTCGGGATCCTTGGAGCTCAACGCCCTCCGCACGACCGACCTGGCGTAGCATCCCAGCTCCGTCAGCTTTTTCGTGGCCGCTTCGCGGTCCGCGAATCTCGCGGCTCCGAGGTTTTCCGCGAGTATCGCGATTTCCTCTTTCGTCGGAACGGGTCTCAAAGGCGATTTGGATATGCGGGAAGGCGGCGGGGCCGAGCGGAGCGTTGTCGCCACCGCGCCGCCAATCACCATCAAAACTATGAATGTGTTTATCGAATATCTCATTTCTCTCCACCATGCTCGAATACTTTAGAGCGAATAGCGCTAAAATCAAAGACAACAGATAATCCTTCTGAAACTTCTAGACGGATTTTACGGAAATCCAACAACATCAAAGTGGGCGAAGACAACACTACGCGCGGGGATGCGCCTTGGCGTAGACCTCCTTCATACGCTCGGCGCTGATGTGCGTGTATATCTGCGTCGTGCTGAGACTGGCGTGTCCTAGAAGCTCCTGAACGCTTCTCAGGTCGGCACCGGCGTTCAAAAGATGCGTCGCGAAAGAATGGCGGAGCTTGTGCGGGGTCATGTCTCCCGGCAGCTCGGCCGTCGCCAAATACGCCTTCAACAGTCGCTGGAAGGAGCGGGCTGTCAGTCGATTGCCATATTTGTTGACGAAAAGCGGGGCTCTAGGGGCGGTGTTTCCGCTCCTGATCGGGCGTATAGCCAGATATCGTCCGAGCGCGCGCTCCGCCGGCCCCCCGATAGCGGCTATCCTCTCCTTCTTCCCTTTTCCTCTGACACGCATTATTCCATGTCCTAAATCGACATCCTCGAAGTTGAGCCCCATCGCCTCGCTTATACGCAGTCCTCCACTGTATATCACCTCGAGGATGGCGGCGTCGCGCGCGGCCGCGAATCTCGCGCTGTCATCGTCTTTCGCAATTCCTTTGCGGCGGCTTCCCGCCAGTAGGCGGCAGGAGCGTCGAGCAGCGTTCCCACCTCCTCCACCGACATGTATTTTGGAAGTTTTCTGCCTTTTTTCGGCGTGTTTATCCCTACATAGGGGTTTTTTCGGACTATTCCCTCTCTAACGAGATATCTGTAGAATGAACGCAACGAGGATATCTTCCGCAATATGGAGGTTTTGGCCAGTCCCTCGTTTTGAAGCTGAATAATGAAGGTTCTGGCTTTGTACGTGTCCACCGAGCTCCAATCCGCTTCGGAGGGAGCGGTGTCAAGCGCCAAACGCGTGAACTGATCTATGTCGCGCGCGTAGGCATCGAGGGTGTGTGGGGAAGCCTCCCGCTCGGAACGCAAGTATTTCAAAAAAGATTCAAGTTCACGCCCCAAATCGGATTGTCCCGTGAAATAACCCATAAAATTCTCCCCCCTCAATTGCCACTTTCATTAGTGAACATAATCCGTCATCTCGTGAAAATCAAAAAAAAATGAATAATTTGCTTGACCATCGCCATAGTCGCATTATATTCGTATTTGGAGCTAGGTCGATCGTGGGCTTGAAACGACGGCTGAAGCACAGTGTCCGCAACGCATTTGGGGAAACGTCACCGTTCAAACTGATGATGGGCGGTGAGACAACTAAGGAGAGGTTTATGAAATTTTCAGGAAAAGTCCTAACATTCGCCATCGTGTTGATTATCGGTGTTTCATCTCTTAATCTCCGCGCCGAGGAGAATGATGGCATTCCGATGATGAGAAAACTTGGACGGGGCATAACAAACCTCGGACTGGGAGCTCTCGAGATACCTGTGAAAATTTACGACGTCAACGAGGAGGAAGGCGGGTTCGCCGCCGTCACGTACGGCGTTTTGAAGGGAGTCTGTTATTTCATCGCCAGAGAGGTAATTGGATTGGTGGATATTTTGACTTTCCCCATTCCGCTTCCGGGAGCCACGGTTGACACGCATGAGGAGGGCTGGGGATACGGACCGCTTATGCGCCCTGAGTTCGTATTGGATAAAAGGCACGACTTTTATAACGTTGTGTATCAGGATCTCCCGGCGGAATGAGGGTTCGCTGCTAATTTCAGCCCTCCAAACGGAGGGCTTTTTTTTTGACTTCGCCTAAAGAGTTTCACCGCCGGATGGTTGGAAACTCTTTTTTGATTTGAAAACGACAGGCGACGCATGAGGCTCGCCGACAACAAAGAGATATTATGGGCAACGACAAAAAACTCACATTGCTTGATTGCACGGTAAGAGACGGTGGGCTCATCAACAAATGGCAGTTCACCGACGATATGGTCAGAAGAGTCTTTCAAGCCGTCAACGCGGCCGGTCTTGAATATATGGAAATCGGCTACCGCGCCTCCGAAAAGATGTTTCCTCCAGGTGAATACGGTCCTTGGCGTTTTTCGAAAGACGACAAGATACGCGAGATTATCGGGGATACTCCGCTGAACACGAAACTCGGCGTGATGGTCGACATAGGAAGGGTCGAGTCCGAGGATTTCGCTTCGGCCGATGAATCTCCTTTGAGTTTCGTCAGAGTGGCGACCTATCTGAAAGACATTGAAAAGGCGATCTCCCTAGCCAATCTAGTCCACGACCTTGGATACGAGTCTTTCATAAACATAATGGCCATATCCACCGTCAACGACTACGATTTGGCGAAAGGACTGGCCAGTGTCGAGGAGAGGACCAGCGTCACCGCTGTGACGGTGGTGGACAGTTTCGGAGCTTTGCTGGAGGAGAACGTCAAGCATTTGATCAACACGTTCAAATCCAACCTCTCATCCAAAGCGGTCGGTTTCCATGGCCACAACAACCTGCAGCTGGGATTCGCCAACACTTTGACCGCGATAAGCGACGGAGCGACGTTCTGCGACGCCACCATCACCGGAATCGGGCGCGCCGCCGGCAACTGCCCGTTGGAACTGATGCTCTCGTATCTGAAGGATCCGCAATTCTCCATCGAGCCGATTCTTCAAGTGATTCAAGATGTTTTCATCGATCTCCGCAAGGAGATAGAGTGGGGATATCTGCTGCCGTATATGATAACCGGAATGCTGAACGAGCATCCGCGCGTGGCGATCGCTTTGAGAAAGTCAGACCGAAAAGACCATTACGCCGATTTCTTCAGGGAACTCACTACTCCGGAATGTTACGAGAACTGACGCACGGAACGATAAACGTCGAAAGGCTGTGGGTTCCATATGCGCGTAGGTCCGCGGAAAGGTTCCACGACTATGCTGACGGCGATTGACCAGCGGATTTCGCCAGTCGGGCGTATGTGAATCTCTTCAAGTGTCGTCGCACAGCACCGGCGGGCTTTCGTAGCGGATGTCGATGCTCGCCACCGAGTTTCATTCAGCGCTGTCGTCGATGCTTCTCAAAGGGGGGCGAATTTGAATCCCCGCTCTATTCTGAAAAGCGCTTCCGGAGTGGCGGTCGCCACTATCGCCAGCCGCGCGCTTGGCGTGGTCCGCGACATACTCTCCGCCACATTCATTGGCGGCGGCGCCCTAATGTCCGCTTGGGTCGTATCCTTCACCATCCCCAATCTTTTCCGCAGATTGCTTGGGGAGGGAGCGCTCGGAACAGTGGTGGTGCCGCTGGTTTCCCACGCCGTCGAGAAAAACGGGGACCGAGGCGGCGCAGCGAGAGATTTCTCCGCGACTTTCGCGATTTTGGGACTATTTCTTTCTCTTCTTTGCGTAGTGGTTTGGAGCGTCTGTGAAGTGATTCTGGCGTTTTCCGTCTCCGAGCGACTTGGATTGATTCTGACGATTCTCCCGCTGGTTATGCCCTACGCCGTGTTCATCTGCCTTTCAGGTGTCGCGGGATCGGCTTTGAACGCGGTTAAACGATTCTTCCTCCCGGCTTTGACATCGCTTTTGCTGAATATCTGCATGATCGGAGCGCTGCTTCTGTTCCATTCCGACGCCGACGGCGGAACGCGGTTGTTGCGCGCGCTGTCGATTTCGGTGTTGCTGGCCGGTGTCATCCAATTTCTTTTGATGTCGCTCCTGCTCAAAAAAGAGGGATTGCTGACGTTTCCGCGAATCCTGCGGATTCTCTCGGATTCCCCCGAACGACGTTTTTTGGGGGAGACCTGGAGATTGGCGCTGCCGGGATTCGTCGGAGCCGGGGCGCTGCAGATCAGTTTTTTGATTGACAGATTGCTGGCGTATTGCTTGGGGGACTACGCGGTGCCGGCCCTCTTCTACAGCGACAGGATCGTTTACCTTTCGATAGGAGTCTTCGCGGTGTCGTTCGGAGGGGTGTTTTTGTCGAGAATGTCGGGACTGGCCGCCAAAAACGACACCGCTGCCATGGGAAGGACGCTGCGTTTCGGAATCCGGCAACTACTTTTTCTCTGCGTTCCGGCGGCGGCGTTCACTTTCATCTGCCGCGGCGATCTCGTTCGACTCTTTTTCATGAGGGGCGCCTTCGACGAACGCGCTTTCAAGGCCACGACTTGGGCGTTGGCGTTCTACTCGTTCGGAATTCCCTCGTTCGCCGTGCTCAAAGTGGTGTTGTCCGGGTTCCACGCGCGCAAGGAGATGTCCACACCCATGAGAATATCCATACTTTGCATTTCAGTGAACATCGTTTTGAATCTTATCCTCATGTGGCCTTTGAGGCAAGGCGGCATCGCGCTGGCCACGGTGATATCGTCCGTTCTCAACAACTGCATTCTCTTGTTTATTCTGCGCGGACGACTCGATGGATTCAAACCGGAGAAATCCCTCGCGGATCTCGCGAAAATCATCATCTCGTGCGCTCCGGCGGTCGCGGTCGCGCTTCTCTGCCGGGATTTAGTTGTGGAATGGGGCGGAAAACTCTCCAGCGCCATCCCGGCGGGCGCCGCGGTGATTCCCTTGGCGTTGATTTTCGGATTGGCGTACCTTGCGGCATCTTTGTTGATCAACCGTTCGGAACTTGGCGAGTGGGCCGGCCTTTTCGTTGGACGCCGCGACTCGGGGACTAGGTGACCAAGTCCTTTCGCGGGGAGTGGGGGAGCCATACCCTCTTTTTTAACGACACCCTGGGACCGCCATTGTCTCGGTGGCCCCCCCGCGTTACGCGGCTGGCACCGTGGAATCAGCCGGGAGGTCGCGGAATTGCTTGATTTTCTCTTGATTACCGAGCGTATCGAGGGAATTGGTTCTCAAAAATTTCTCAACCCAAATCAAATTGTCGCCATTCGCTACTCTGATGACGCGACAATTCAAGAGCTTCTACCTGTTCTTGTGCTTTGTCATAAAAGTAGACTTAACCGAGTTTATTTAGAAAATCAAAAATAAAACATATAACATTGGGAAAACGCCGCTAGAATTGCGGTTTTGCCGGTGGGATATTCCTACGGCTATCCGCGTGCGTGCGTAAGAAAACAATGGGATCAATCATTGGGCGGGAGGACTTTGAAAACCACGTATCTGTTTGAAAGTATTCTCAAATCCTTTGGAGGTTTTATTTCGCGGAACCGTTTCAGTTTTTTTCTATTGTGGGCCGAGGCCATCATGCAGACTGGAGAGTCCTCCACCAGCTCCCGCAGACCCGCCATATACAGAGGGCTGAGATTTCCGCGGCTGGACGCGTAGCCTTTGTCGAAAACGAAGTATCCGGCCTTCTTCTCCAAGCAGAAGTCGGCGAAACTTCCCTCATCGCCGCGAAACATCAGATTTATGAATCTCTCGTACGTTTTTCTAGTCTGTTTAAGCTCGAATTTAGGTTGGACGACTATTTTCGCGCGGCAATACGTTTTCAGCAGAGGAGACAACTCGAAATCCGCCATCACCGGAGCGTCCAGATTTTTCACCCGCAGCCATTTCACCAACGCCGCGGTTTCCGGAAAGAAATGGCTCTCGTATCTCCTTCCTTTGAAAGCGCCGTCAAGCTCGAAAATGAACACGAGAAAGACGAAAAAACAGATCAAACCTTTCGCGTATTGGGCTAAACCCGGGCGTTTCTTCGCCGCCAGGCGGTAAACAAAACCGCCGAACATTATGCCGGTTGCGGCGGCGGCGAACCCCAAAATGGGATACAGAAACGATCTGCCGATCACGGGGGCGGTGAATGAACCCGCGAAATATATGTTGTACAGTGTGAAGTAGATGATTATCGCTCCGATTGATTTCAAAACAGTCCGCAAAGTCAAACGCCAGGCGTTTTTCAACCACAGGTGGAGGAAAATCGGGATCAGCGTCGCGAGAAACAGTATCGCCAGCACATGGTATCTGACGATGAAAAAAAATCCCAGCGAAAAGAAGAGAGCGCAGAAAAGCGGAAGGTTGGCGATTGGCAGAAGCCGACGGAAGGATTTTCTCATAACGCCTATCGACATCGTCAGAACCATCGCTATGAATGTTGCGTGGAGGACCATCGGAAACGTGGCGTCCGTTATGAATTTGGTCGCCGAGTGCATTCCCGGCATCCAGACGCTTCTCGCCTCGAAACTCAACAGGGCGGGATTCTCCGGCTTGACGTTGAGAAAGCGTATTTTCGCTTTTATCAACTCCACGAAATGGCTGTAGTTCCCCGGAGTTCCCCATATCGTCGAAGCGATCCACCAAACGCAGATGAGCGACAAGGCCACGGCCGCGACTATCGCGAACCGTTTGGCCGCTGTTTTTCCGGCGGCGAAATAGTGGGAGACGGCCACCAATGGAAAGACGACGAGCGAAAACGGCGATAAAATAAGCGCATGCTCCCTGTGGTATGGAATCAAGACGGCTGCGAGAATCGCGGACACCCAGAGAGTCAACCACAAATAGCGTCGTTTGGCGTTCACCATCCCTCCGGACGACACTCTCGCGATTTCCGCGACGCCCCATAGGGCGAAGCACAAGCGCGTCAAATCCCAGCTCGCGAGCGCCAGAAAAGACGCTGTGCCGACAATTACGAGTTTTTTGCGCGACGGCGCTCCGAGATACCAGGCGGCAGCCGCGAAAGCCGCGGCTATCAACGGCAACGCGAAATTGCCGCGGACGATGTCCTGCCCGGTATATCGGGCGATGGCGGCGAACGAGACCGCATGCAGCAGACCTCCCGTCAGCGCGGTTCCCGCCGGAATTCGCAGGGCGACGAGCCAAAGAAAGACGAATCCGGAGATAAGACTGATCCACCATCTCAATTGAACGCGGATCCATCTCGCGAAATCGGGTGTGATCTCGTAGTTGGTTGGGGCGATTGTGGTCAAGTCGGGAGGGAACAGGATGTGTTTGAGCAGGTATCCGTATCCCAGAAAGTATTCGAGACCTACCGTGAACTGGCGGAAAACGCTGACATCCTCCATGCCAACCAGGGAGTCGTCCCGTTCTTTGATTCCGCAAGTACGCGCGACCTCCTCGGCGTACGAGTACATCATAGCGCTTTCGACTTGGAAAGGAATGAACCCGATATCCTTTCCGAAAGCGGCTTTGTATTCGTTCGCGATGGCCGAAACGTCGCGGCGATAGACCAAATCGCGAACGACATAGGCGCAGACTACCACGAGTGCGAATTCCGCGAGAATCCTACAACATTTGTTTCTCAATATTTGCATTGAACCACTATTTTTTGAAGATGAATTTTCATTTGCGAAAAAAATAAGATACGACTTGGAGAGCGCTTTCGCAAGCGACACCCCGTTATTGGGGGGCAGGCGATGTCATCTACTTCCGCGGTTCAAGCGACGGATCAACTCGCGCTCATAGATCGCAAGCTACCCAACGCGCATCATCTTGAAGTGTTTGCGGTCCATTGGATGAGCGTCCAAAGGATTTCCGTGTGGTCGGCCGTTCCGGTTTCATGCTCATCGAGCAGCCGCCGGACGAAATCGACGTTGAACACACTCTCCCGCGCCAGGGAATCCGCGGAAAGCGCGTCTTCGGCCATTTCGCGCAAAGGCCCCCGCAACCATTCTCCGAGAGGCGGACCGAATCCCTGTTTCGGTCTTTTCCATAGGGATTCGGGAACGTGGCGCTTCAGGATTTCCCTCAAAATCCATTTGGTTTCGCCATTCGCCGTTTTCATGCGTTTTGGCAAAGCTATCAATGTTTCGACCACCTCGTGGTCCAGCAAGGGAGTTCTCACCTCCAACGCATGGCGCATCGAGCATCTATCGACCTTCGTCAGTATGTCCTCCGTCATGTAGTGGTTCATCTCGATGAACGCGAGAGCCTCGTCTATCGGCAACTTGCCAGTCCTCGCCGCCAACTCGCTCCAATACGTTCCGGAAACCTTGTAATCCCCATTGAACAGCTTTTCCCGATATTTCAATCTGTAAATCGAGCTGGCGAGCAGGGTCAGCTCGTCGATTCCGCCGCATTTGGCGGCGAGCGCGAGTTTCGCGGGAAGCGACGCGACAGGCGCTATTCCGGAAATGGATTTCAGTAGCGGTTTGACTCCCGGAATGCTCAACAGGCGTCGCAGCTTCACGATTTTCGGGTATTGCCCATAACCGAGCGTCAATTCGTCACCGCCGTCTCCGGAGAGCGCCACCACCACGTTTTCGCGGGTCATTCGGGACAGAAGATACGTCGGAATGGCGGATGGGTCGGCGAACGGTTCGCCGAACACGGCTGGAAGTTCCGGCACTATTTCAAGCGCGTCTTTCTCCGTGCAGAACAATCTCGTGTGTTTCGTGCCGAGATGCCTCGCGATTTCCGCGGCGTACTCCGATTCGTCGAACTCGGCGAATTCGAAGCCTATGGAGAATGTCGCGATATCCGATTTCTCCGCCGCGGCCAATGCGGTTACCAGAGATGAGTCTATGCCTCCGCTCAAAAACGTTCCTATCGGTCTGTCGGACACCAGCCGTTTGACGATTGAACCGCGGATGATCTCTTCCACTTCCTCAACCGAGCGTTCGACTCTCGGCTCGGGAATTTCGGGATGCCAGTACTTTTTGACATTCCAAACGGAATTCGCCAGATCGAACGAGGAGAAATGTCCGGGGAGCAGTTTGAAACAGGTCTCTCTGATGGTCAAGTCGCCGGGAATGTATCCGAAGGTGAAAAACGCGTCTCTCGCGGCGGTGTTCAAAGACGGGCGTTCGGGAAGGAGCGCGAGCAACGCGGGCAATTCAGACGCGAACGCGAACCCCGCGCCGCCGGCGTAATGGTAATACAAAGGTTTGATGCCCATCCTATCCCTGGCGCAGAACAGACGGTTTATTTTCGAATCGTGGATCGTGAAGGCGAACATGCCGTTGATTCTTCCGAGCAACTTCTCGATTCCCCACTCCTCGTATCCGTGCAAAAGAACTTCACTGTCCGAGCGGGATTTGAAGACGTGTCCGGCTTCCAGAAGCTCCTCGCGAAGTTCGCGGAAATTGTATATCTCGCCGTTCGCGACCAGCCTGACGGAGCCGTCCTCGTTGACGAACGGCTGATTCGCCTCCGGCGAGAGGTCAATGACGGATAGACGGCGATGTCCCAGAGCGACCGCTTCGCCTCTCCACTCGCCCGACGCGTCGGGACCCCGGTGCGCGAGCGCGTCGAGAGCGTTACGCAATCCGTCGTCCGCGATATTCGCGCATCCGGCTATTCCGCACATAGAACACCTCCGGTGTATTCTCACGGTTCAAAGTCTGATAACGAATACCTCAAAAAGCGGGAATATCAAATTTAAACGAGAAGATTTGCCTGGAGTCTCGCATACGCGCGCGTTTTGCCCGTCGAGCGGAGCGAGGTGCCGGCTCCGCTGGTTCTGCGCTCCAGCGCCGGGCCGCCGCCATCGCTCGCCGCTCGGAATCAGTCTCCTCCCCTGAATCTCTGGCCGCGGTGAATTGAAGAGCGCCATCGAATCGTTTTCCTCCTTTCTTTGATCGGCGTTTATTTGATTTTCGCTCCGAGTATGGGACGGGCCAAAACGAATCCGGTCGTCACGCCTTTGTCGTTCTCGGAGGCGGTGAAAAGCATTATTCGTTTTTTATCCTGGCTGGCCATCACGCCTTTTTGAATCTCCACCCACCCCCTTGCCAGCATCGTCGCCGTCATCTCGGACATGACGGCGCCAGGAGACATGTTGGTCTTGAAAACGCCGTATTCCAGCTCGCGGTCCGGCATGTCCATAGTTTCGGAAGGGACGGCTCCTCCGGGAATGGGGAGGGAGCGTGGCCATTCGGGCGATTTGGGAATATTCGGCGGCAGTTCCAAGGAGAATTGAATCGCGGAGAATGTTTTTCCTTTGATGGCGACCAGATAGATTTTCTCGACCATTCCGTTCAATCTGGGAATCTCAACCAGAACGGATTCCGCGTTGCTGCGGAAGCGCGCTTTTGGAAATTGTCGTTTGAGGATGGCGAACAGTTCGTTGAGGTTTTGTTTTTGCAAGGTTATCCGCATCTTCACCGCGACTCCATTCACTTCTACCGGTTCCGTCCAAAGTTTGGAGCCGCCCAACGCGTCGGCGCCCCACATACGACCGCCTTTTCCTGAAAACGGAAAAAGCGTGAAGACATCGGCTCGAAGGCCGCGAAAGCAGTAGACAAGCGAAACAGCGATAATTAAAAAGCGGACCGAATTGATTTTGATTGAGCTCATTTTCCAGTTAAACCAAGTTTAGTGGTCGGACATCACGCATACAACGTTCGAACCATCGAAATTATTCCTTGAATAGCAAAGTTCCCACCCGCCCGAGCGATGTCTCTTCGCAATCGCCGACGAATCCGGCATGGACGGTATTCCTATGGCTTTTCATTTCCAACTTTCATATATCCGAATGTGGAGCCGGTTGAATGCATTCCGTTAGGCTTCAACCAGCGCCAAGCCTGAGAATCGTTCTGTTTTTCTGGAGACCGCCGCCGCTAGCGCCTTGTCGGAAGCCACGATGACCGCAGCTTTTTTCGCCCGGGTCAATCCGGTGTAAACGATCTCTCGGGTCAAAAGTCTGTGGTTCGTGTTGTCGGGAAGCGGCATCAACACCCTGTCGAATTCCGAACCCTGGCTTTTATGCACCGTTATGGCGAAGGCCGGTCTGTGCGTTGGAACAACCCCGGGGTAATGAACCGTGAAATGATTTCCGTCTTCGAAAACCGCGAGCAGACGGCCGGTTCCGGGATGTCTCACTAAAACCCCTATGTCCCCGTTGTAAAGATTCATCCGGCGGCTGTTCTCCAGGATCATAACGAACATTCCGGAAAACATATCACCATTTATCGTCTCGTTCAACTCGCCGGCGACAAGATTTGAAATTCTGGCGTTCAGAGAGGTTGTTCCGAATTTCCCGGCGTATGTCAGGCACAACACGCGGCTGGCCGCGATTCTCGCGAAAAGCCGTCTGAAACACTCGGTCTTATCATCGTCGATTCCGCCAGCGTCCGCGCGAATAGCGTTTTCGGCGTCGCGGACTAATTCCGCGTAGGAGTCGCCAGCGCCACCGCGCAGCAGATTGTCCTTCACCCAACTTGAGACGAGTTCGGACCAATCGCAGTTCGACGACACCAGACGCGCCCCTTCGATTTCGCTCCATTTAGTATTTTGGGAATCATCGACGCGTCTCAACGACAAAAATTCCGCGACTTTCGCGGAGTCCATTTTTTTCACGTACCCGCTGAGTTCGGCGATATCCTTCTGGAAACGTTTCGACACTTCCAAAACGGAGACGTGGTTCGTCATAGAGTTGGTGGTCGTCGATATCGATTTCGAAAGACGGCTTAATATATCATTTTTCGTCTTTTCCGTAAATTTGTCCATCACCTCCGGAAGAGAGCGGGTAACCGCCTCCGCGAACTCCGCGGTGCGCGCCGGAGTGGAATCGACGGGTGGCATGAGGTCGGCGAGAACCGCGCCCGCGTTGACTGGCGGCAACTGAAACTGGTCGCCCAGCAAGAGTAGTTTGCAATTGTCCCGCAACGCCGACATAAAGGCGGACATAAGCGAAATATCGACCATCGACACTTCATCCACGATGATGATTTCATATCTCAAACGATTGTCCTTGTTCCGTAGAAAAGCGCCTTTTCCGGGGTTGAATCGCAGAAGCTTGTGCATAGTGGTCGATTCGAGCGCCAGCAGCGCCTCCGTCTCCGGATCGAGCTCTCCTCCGACTATGTCGTTCCGCAAACCGTTCTCGATTGATTCAGCCATTCTTTTCGCCGCTCTGCCGGTGGGAGCCGTCAAAACCACCTTTTTCAAATCCACTCCCATTCTCAGAAGGCAGCGCAGATACGCCAGGACGATCGTCGTTTTTCCCGTTCCGGGTCCGCCGGATATGATTTGGAAGTCGTTGAGAAGGGCCGATGCCAGCGCCAAGACCTGAAGCGGCTCCAACGAGTATTTGGTGGTGTCCATGGCTTTGGCGAGCGCTTTTCCGATGGACTCGGGATTATTGGACGGTTGGCGTTCGGAATGTTTGATGAGCGTGTTCAATGATGTCCTCAACGCCGCCGCGGCCTTGTGGTGCCGTTGAAAATACAATCCGTCCCCGTCGAAAATCAAAGGACGGTCCGAGCCCAGAATGGTCTCGGGGATAGATTCCACCGCGTCGCGCAATTCGCCGATCGAAATCTCAAAACCCGCGAGTTTCGCGGCCATGGCGTTCGATGTCAAACGCAGGCAGACCGAGCCTTCGTTGACCGAATCGGCGAGCATAAGCAGCGGCACGGCTATTGTTTCAGCCGCTATTTCCGCTATTTCCGCTATTTCCGCGAGATCGCGGGCGATCAGAACGTCGTTGACCGTCAAATTCAAATTGACGGCGGCCATGCCGGCCGTTTTCCTGGAAAGACCCAGTTTGTCCGTCAACAGCGATTCAGTCACATTGAAATCCATAATCCAACTCCGATTCGAAACTCATCTCCTGCCGCGATCGCCGCGCACGACTTGTCCATCCGTTCCGGCCTGTACTGTTCAACAGAGTTTTTAAACGTGAAGTAGAAACTAGTGGAAAAGGTATTGAACAGTTAGTATGACTTTGACAATTAACAAACCGTTCGCTAAATTTTTCCACCGTTAACGCGCGAATAATCAATTAACGACAAAAGCTCCAAGGTAGGAACGAAATGGGCGGGCGGGGACGCTCCGCCCTACTAGTCAGCGAGCCATTCGAAGAACTCAATGGAATCGGTTGGCCGCGACCAATCAATGCGCGACTTAAATACGATACGGCTCTCCGAAATGGAGAGCCTTCGAGCGCGGAGGCGTTTTGCCGGAGAATCTGGAGAAAAATCAGTTTCCATCGGCGTTCATTCGCGATTTGGCGATTTGCGCGATTTGCGCGAGATCATCCGCGATTTGCGCGGCCAACTCCTCCGGAGAACGAAAACAGCGCTCCTCACGGATGTGCCGAACGAATTCGGTGTCCAAAACGTTGCCGTACAAATCGCCGTTGAAACCGAGCAAATGCGTTTCCACCAGTGTTTTGGAACGTTGTTTCTCTTTGAACGAGGGGGATTCGCCCACGGAAACCGCCGCGGGCCATCGTTGTCCATCCTCCATCACGGCGAAACCCGCGTAGACGCCGTCCGGGGGCAGAATGACATCGGGAATCGCGATATTCGCGGTCGGGCACTTCAAGTCCGAAGTCGCGATGTTCGCACCGCGCGACACCTTTCCGCGGACGGAGTGTCGGCGCCCCAGCATGGCGGTTGCGTCATCGAGCAGGCCTCCGCTGACGGCGCGGCGTATGGCGGTGCTGCTGACGACACCGCCGCCCAACGTGAACTCCTCGACCGGGTCGAGTTCGAAATTGTGGGATTTAGAGTATTTGGCAAGTGTTTCAACGTCGCCTTTTCCTTCCGCTCCGAAGCGCCATTTCGCGCCGACGCATATTCCGGCGATCTCGATACCGGGGGAATCCAGACAAGTCTCCAAAAAGACATCCGGCGGCATGGCCGCGAAATCCGCGGTGAATGGCAGAGTGACGACGGCGTCGATTCCGAACTTCGCCAGCAGATCGAATTTCTTTTCCCGCGAGACGAGAAGTTTCAACGGGGCGTTCGGAAAAAGCACGAATCTTGGATGCGGATGGAATGTCAGCACAACCGGTTTGGCGTTCAATCCGGCGGCCATCGTTTTCAGTCGAGCAAGGAGTTTCTGATGTCCAAGATGGACACCGTCGAAAACTCCCACCGCGACCGCTATCCTGGAGAATCCGCGCTTCGCCAATGATTCGAGCGACACCGCGCTCACCGTGGTTTTCTCTTTTATCGACATAGCATTCCCCACATTAATCAGACGGTGTGCGAAAAGGTTGTTACAAGTTTCTTGGGACGACCGGAGCGACGTGTGTCGCGGATCTTAAGTAAATCGGGTTTAAAAGGGTGTCGAAATCCCATTTCGGGTCGTCAATTTCCAAAAGACGCTCGACCGGAAACGAGTCGATGAACGCCACTTTCTCGAACAGTTCCTTCGGCAGGACTGATTCGATGGCGGCGGTCTCCCTTCTCGTCGCCGCTAAAACATCGAAATCGAAAAGGGCGGTAAAATCGTCCCGCGAAACCGCGAATATCGCGGAATCCCCGGAGATGGTGAAACCTTTCGGTCCGCGGTGAACCGGAAGCGCTAGAACTTCCCCGCGTCTGCCATCGTACAAAACCGCGATTTCCACGGCTTTCGACCGCGATTCCGCGATTTCCGCGGCTATCGCCAAGGCGGACGGCACGCCTCTCGCGGCGGCACGGCCCTTGGCGGTTGCGAAACCCGCGGTGAGAGCCGCAACGCTCCGCAAAGCGGTGAAGCTGCCGGGACCGGTTCCGCAGGTCCAGAAATCGACATCGGACACTGTCAAACCCCATTCCCTCAACCGCTCGACGATCCAGGAGGCCGCACGAGACGAGTCGCGCGGCGGCATCGCT
>JAADHT010000240.1:0-586 GCA_013151705.1 Kiritimatiellota bacterium
TATGACGTTGATGAGACTTTAATGCAAATAAAGGTCTATCGTGTCAGACATAGAAAAGAAGTCTATAGACATTAAATTAAAAGAGAACGAATTGATTCAGCGGACAGAGTACCGTCGCTGATCAAGGTGTTCTGCTAATAGAAATATGATTGAAGAACTAAAAAAAATCAAAGACAAAAAAATATCCTATTGGTCAAGTGACAGAAAAATTGATAACTCATTAAAAAATGTGAATTTTCAGGGCTAAGGGGGGAGCGGTTCGCGCAAAATCCGGGATAGGGGAGAATCATGAATTATTTCCTTTCCGCTTTGAATTGGATATTTGAAACTCCCTTTGGAACGGAATTTCACTTTGGGTGTCGCGGATATCTTATGGATGCGGGAAGGGGAGAGGGATGTTTTGAGGATTGCGGGTGAAAGGGGTCGTTACGAGGTCATCACCCATCACGTCGGCTGTGATCAGGGCATTCGCGAATCCCGCGATCATAGCGGCGTTGTCGGTGCAGTATTTCGGCGGCGCGGCGAGGAAGGTTACTCCGAGGTTGTTCGCATCGGATTTCAATCTCTCACGCAACGCTCCGTTGCA
>JAADHT010000240.1:601-14328 GCA_013151705.1 Kiritimatiellota bacterium
TCCCCCGCAGACGACTACGGTTCGCGTGTTGAAATACCTGGCGGCGTCGAGTGTTTTTATCGCTAGAGTGTCGATTATCGCCGCTTGATAGGAGGCGAGGGTGTCGTGGAGAACAGTTCCTTCCAAAGCGCAATCAGCGCGGATTCCGCGGGAATGATAGAGCAGCGCCGTTTTTATTCCACTGAAACTGAAATTGAATCGGTTTTCAGGTTTGACCGCTTTGCCGCCGCCGGGTGTCAGCGGCCTGGGAAATGCGAATTTCGCGGGATCTCCTTTTTTCGCTAGTTTCTCGATGATTGGCCCGCCCGGATAGCCGAGCGAGAGGAGTTTCGCACCTTTGTCGAAGGCCTCGCCGCCGGCGTCGTCGATGGTTTCTCCTATTATTTCGGCGGTTCCGTCGCCTTTGACCAGCACCAGGGACGTATGGCCTCCTGACACGACGAGCGCCAGAATCGGGTATGTGTCGGCGTTTCGGAGCAGATCGATGCCGGCGTTGAGAAATGTTCCGTAGATATGGGCCGTGAAATGGTTGATGCCTATAAGGGGCAAGTTGTTCGCCGCCGCGAGTCCCTTGGCGAAGTTCAGGCCGACGAGGAGCGTGGGCATAAGTCCCGGGCCGTTGGTGACGGCGACGGCGTCTATGTCCGAAACCGCGAGCTCCGCGCCGGAGAGAGCCGATTCGACTACAAGGGGAATATTACGGAGATGCTCGCGTGCGGCGAGTTCCGGCACAACGCCGCCGAAAGGCGCGTGTTTCGCGATCTGCGACGATACCACGTTCGAGAGCACCTCGGCCCCGTCCGATACGACGGCGGCCGCGGTTTCATCGCAACTCGTCTCAATTCCTAAAATCGTTCTACCCATACGAAATAATTCCCAAAATCATAATTTTCGACATCACGTCAAAGGTTGCGGATCGGCGGCGCATTTCAAGGCTCGCTCCCTTTCGAAGCTGAGCGGAGTGGAACTAACGCTGGCTTGAGGATGGCGTGGAATGTCGCCCTGGTAAGGAGCGACGCACTTTTGGGGAAAAAGCAAAAACCCGCGTCAACCCGAAGGGGAAACGCGGGTTTTTTCAATGTCGAAGCGAAATCACTTCTTCTTCTTTTTCTTTCCAAGTTTGATCAGACCTTCGGCGATTTCGAGGAGCGCCACGTCGATGTGCTCCTGGTCGTCTGTTTTGATCATCGGACGTTTGCCGCGCGCTAATTCACGGGCGCGTTTCGATGCCGCGATGGCGAGCAGTTTGGGATCTTTTATCTGCTCCCTCGCACGTTCCAAATATGAGTCGTTCATAGCGTTCTCCTTTGAGCCAATTGCAAAAGTCTGAGCGAGCCGTGTTGCGAGCGCATGAGGTGCTGATTTCGCTCGTGGCCCCGAAGAGCATACCCGTAGGTCTGTTCCTCGGGGCCACGAGCGGAAGACGCACCTCATCCGTCGCAACCCGAAGGGCGGCAACCCCTTATGGCGGCATGCGAATTTTTCAAAGCGGACACGACGCGCCAGCGTCGCACGCCGCTTTGAAAAATCCACCCGCCACTCATAATGGGATGTCGCACGGTCGTTCAGATTTTTGCAACTGGCTCCTTTAATAATCTATTATATCTTTGTGCTTGTCGATGGTCGTCATGTCTCCGCTCACCACGATTTTGTACGCTGTCTCGATTTCCGGAACGGCGTTGACGACGAACTGCTCCGCCAACGGTTCTCTCTCCGAGTCTTTTAGAGCGTCTTTCAACATGAGGTGTCCGACGAAAATATATGTCTCCATAGTCACCAAATGCCGAGCCACCAGAGCTTGGTATTCGCCGTCTCTTTTCTCATGGACGAACTTGACTCCTTTTCGCAGAAGTTCCCTCATTTTGCCCAACCGCTTGTTCAGCCGCGCGAGAAGGCCCTCGTAGGACAACGCTGAGAGGTCGTCCATCATCGTATCCAGAGTGCGAAGCATCACTCCGCCGATCGCAGCCACGATTTGAAGTTGCGTCGTGCCTTCGTAGATGTTGGTTATCCTGGCGTCGCGTGAGAATCTCTCCGCGTTGAAATCGTGCATAAAGCCGGTGCCGCCGTGGATTTGAACTCCATCGTACGCCACCTCGTTCGCGATTTCCGTGCAATACGCTTTCGCCATAGGTGTGAGCACGGCAGCGGCTTTGTTGTAGAATTTTTGTTTGTCCCTGATTTCTTGGGAAAGGTCCGCGGGCGATGAAGACTCCGTCAGACGCGTGTAGCATTGACGAAGATCGACCATTTTAGTCGTCTCGTAGAGTAGAGTCCTGGCTGCGATAAGCTTGATCTTCATGCGCGTCAGCATATCGTAGACGGCGGGGAATTTATCAATTGAACTTTTGAATTGCTCACGTTCCCTGGCATATTTCCTCGCCTCGACATAGGCCGCTTGGGCGATTCCGAGAGCCTGACCCGAGATGGCGACGCGCGCTCCGTTCATAAGAGACATCACATATTTCGTCAAACCACGCTTTCTAATGCCGCAAAGCTCGGCTGGGACGTGATTGTATTGCAACTCGCAAGTCGCCACGCCATGAATTCCGTGTTTGTGCTCGATGCGTCTGACGACGAGTTCGGGACAGGATTCGCAGATGAACATGGAGAGGCCGCGTCCATCGGTCGTCCCTTCCTCGGAACGGGCCAGCACCA
Organism: Kiritimatiellota bacterium; assembly: GCA_013151705.1. Taxonomy (GTDB): domain Bacteria; phylum Verrucomicrobiota; class Lentisphaeria; order Victivallales; family JAADHT01; genus JAADHT01. The sequence goes on from JAADHT010000240.1 coordinate 3,260, forward strand.
AATGAATTTTAGCGCAACCGTTGGTTATGAATCTTTTCATACCATCCAGATACCATTTTCCGGTTTTCGGGTCTTGAGTCGCTTTCAGGCGCACCGACTGGAGATCTGATCCGGAATCCGGCTCGGTTAAATCCATAGCGCCGTCATATTCACCCGTGGCGAACCTTGGAAGGTAACGTTTTTTTTGCTCATCGGAGCCGAACTCCGAAATCGTCTCGGAGATGTCTTGGAGGCCGAAAAGGTTTTGGAGGCTGCCATCGGCTCTGGAGACCATTTCGGTCATCATCGTGTAAACTGTGTTCGGGAAGTTCAAACCACCGTATTTGTGAGGAAGCATAACTCCCATGACTCCAGCGTTCGTAAGGTCGTTCATATTGTCCACCGTGAGTGGATGGTAGATTACCACGCCATCCTTCAATACGGGGCCTTCCTCGTCAACCGTTCTAGCGCGCGGCTCTATCCTCTCGCCGGTCACCTCGCCGATTTCAATCAAGGCGCGTCGGAAGTTGTCTTTGGCGTCCTCGTAGTTTGACGGGGCATGCGGGAATTTTTTGGAAAAATCGTAATTGCGCTCCCTCAAAGTCACGACTTCCTCCAAGTCGATGTTTTCGAGAGCGAATTGCAAGTCAGGGTTGTCTGTGAAAAAATTGGACATTTTGCGTCTCCAAATTGTTTATTGCCATTCGCATGAGTCGTTCAAACCTTTGACTTGAACGCTTTGATCATTTTCGGGATGACTTCGTTGAGGTCGCCTATGACTCCATAATGGGCGCAAGAGAAAATAGGGGCGTCCGGATCGGTGTTTATGGCAATTATTTTGCTGCTGTCGGACATTCCGGCTCTATGCTGGATCGAACCGCTTATTCCGCAAGCGATGTAGAGTTTAGGCCTGACCGTGACTCCAGTCTGTCCCACTTGATGATCGTGGTCTATCCAGCCGGCGTCAACCGCGGCGCGTGACGCGCCGACATCCCCGCCGAGGGTTTTCGCGAGATCGTATATCAGTTTGAAGTTAGCCTGGCCGCCCACTCCGTAGCCTCCGGAAACGATGATCTGCGAAGCTTGCAAATCCACTTCCTTTTCTTGTTGGACGCGTTCGATCACATTGACCACCGTCTCGGTGGAGGTTATTTCCGGTTTGATTTTCACGCACACGCCTTTACGGGAAGTGTCGGGATCGTCCAGTTTCATAACACCGGGACGAACAGTCACTATCTGCGGATCCTCCCAAGTGTTCACGATGGTGGCGATGATGTTTCCGCCGAACGCGGGGCGAATCTGCATCAATTTGTTTTTATACTGTTTTTTATTCACTTTGTCGTCGAAATCGTCTATTTGCAAGTCGGTGCAGTCGGCGGTGAGTCCGCACATCAGTTCCGACGCCACTCTGGGGCCGAGTTCGCGTCCCTTGTTGGTGGCTCCGAAAAGCAGAATGTTCGGCCTGTGCTCTTTGACCAAGTCCACGATGGACTTGGCATACGGCAGAACCGTGAACGGCTCCAGTTTGCCGCTCTCCACCATATAAACCTTGTCGCACCCATAATGATGGAGGGTGTCGACGCCTCCCGACAAATCTCCGCCCAGAAAAATCGCTTCGGTCGCGACTCCTAGTTTCGCGGCCAACTCGCGACCCTTGGAGACTAGCTCCAAACTCACATTGGCTATTTTGCCACCTTCCTGTTCAATGAAAATCCATACGTTTCCAATTTTGTTGCTCATACAGCGACCTTCAATGTTATTTTTATATTTGTTGCTAGTTCATCAACCAAGCGTATGGTCTTCGATAAGCTCGTGCATCAATGAATTGACTCCGGCTTCAGTAGGATCCACGACCTTGAAGTCAGCGCCCGTCAACACTACGCTTTGAATGTTTTTGACTTTCGTAGGAGACCCTTTCAGGCCAATGCGTTCGACGTCGGCGCCGATGTCCGAGGCTGACAACTCCTCTATCCACAGACCTACTTTTCTCAGGTTGTCCTCCTCCTCCTTGAGCAATTCGGCGTCCGTGTAGTTAGCGTCGGAATGCGCCTTGCTCAACTCGGTTCTCGTTTTCGCTTTTTTGTAGAGCATTATTTTCTTGACGTTCGACGGTCTCGGATCATTCGCCTCGACTACAGTCATCAAAGCGGGGAGGGGGCACTCCACGACTTCGAATCCGCCTTCGATGGAGCGCCGCGCGCGCACTCGCTTTTTGGTGAGCTCTTCGACATTCTCGACGTAGGACACTTGGGGAATTTTAAGTTTTTCGGCCAGTTGCGGGCCGACTTGCGCGGTGTCTCCGTCGATCGCTTGGCGACCGCAGAGAATAAGGTCGAATTTTCCGATTTTTTTAGCGCAACAAGACAAGGCGTAGCTTGTCGCCAAAGTATCGGCGCCGGCGAAAGCCCGATCCGTCAACAATATTGTCTCATCGGCTCCCCGGTAGAGGGACTCCCTCAAAACCTCGGCGGCGTTCGGAGGTCCCATAGTTCCGACTATCAGTTTGGCTCCGTAGCGTTCTTTGAGTTGAATTCCCAATTCCAGCGCGTTCAAATCCTCGGGATTGAAGATCGCCGGAAGAGCGGCTCTATTCACGGTGCCGTCCGGCTTCATCGCCTCCCCGGTGATGTTTTGCGTGTCCGGCACTTGTTTGACAAACACGATTACAGTGTAGCTCACAGTTATACCTCGTCCATGATAATTGTTGCTTGTTGAAACCCTTGTCGCCAATCAAACCAGCGACTTGCCGAAATATAAAAAAGCCCGGACACTCGAAGAAAGCGAACCTTGCGAACGCATGATATCAAGTGATGTCGCGAAACTAGCCCGGAAGAGTCTGAAAATAGCACATTTATCCAATATGTAAAACGTCTTTCTCTTTTTTTCGGGAAAAAACGGAACTTTAACGTAGTTGTCGTTGCGCGTTCACGGATATTCTGCTAAAGTATCACTTGCCGCGTGAAACGGCGGGATCACCCGAAAGAAGTGTCCACATGGCTGTGAGACCTTTTCGAACAGGGTCTATTTAGGAATGTGATTGATATGAGCGAGAATATTGAAGGATATGTTTTGGTGACCGGCAGCGCCGGTTTCATAGGATATAACTTGACTTTGGAGCTTCTCTCCAGAGGATGCAGGGTGATTGGAGTGGATAATTTCAACGACTACTATTCCGTCGCCCTCAAGGAGAAACGCTCCGAAACCCTTCGTGGAAACGGCGGATACGTCGAACGCCGCATGGATTTGCGCTCCATCGAAGATCTGAATTTCATTTTCCGCGAGTTCCGAGTCGAGAGGGTGTGCCATCTAGCGGCCCAGGCCGGAGTGCGATACTCCCTCGACCATCCGCATGTCTATGAACAGAGCAATCTGGCCGCTTTCCTGAACATTCTCGAGGCTGTCAGACATAACGGTGTGCCACGTCTCGTCTATGCGTCCAGCTCCAGCGTTTACGGCGGCAACACGAAAATTCCATTCTCGGAATCTGATCGGGTGGACACTCCAGTCAGCCTGTACGCCGCCACTAAAAAGGCGAACGAGCTGATGGCGCACTGCTACACCCATTTGTACGGTTTTCAATCTGTCGGTTTGCGTTTCTTCACCGTGTACGGCCCGTGGGGGCGTCCGGACATGGCTATGTGGCTTTTCACGGAGGCCATCAAGTCGGGCAAGCCGATCAAAGTGTTCAACAACGGCGATATGAGGCGTGATTTCACCTATGTCGACGATATCGTGAAAGGAGTGGTGGCCGCGGTTTTCGCGGACGGTCTAGACGACTACGAGGTGTTCAATCTGGGAAACAACAAAAGCGAGCACCTCATGGATATGATCGGAGTTTTGGAGCGCTCCCTCGGAAAAGTGGCTGAAAAGGAGTTTCTTCCACTTCAACCGGGCGATGTTCCGGAAACCGCCGCCGATATCGACAAGGCGCGGGCGAAACTCGGTTTCGAGCCGGAGACGTCGATCGACGAGGGTATTCCCGAATTCGTCGCATGGTACGAGGAGCATTCCGATCTGACGTCCGAAATAGCCCGAAGCAGAGATTGCCCACTTGGCGCTTGACGGTAAGCCGCAACCCAATTCAAGAGACTGAAATTATGCGACATAAATACAAGCAACCTGAAAAAGTTCCGATAACCGACCGGCAATGGCCGGACAACATTATCACCGAGCCTCCCGCATGGTGCTCGGTTGACCTTCGCGACGGCAACCAGGCGTTGCCGATACCAATGAGCCCGCGGAAGAAAATGGAGTATTTCGAAATGCTCCTGCGGATAGGATTCAAACAAATAGAGGTCGGTTTCCCATCCGCCTCGCAGGACGACTTCGATTTCGTCAGATCCCTGATCGAGGGAAACAAAATCCCGGACGACGTGACCATCTCAGTGCTGACGCAGGCCAGGACGCTTCTGATCGACAGGACCGTCGAATCACTGAAAGGCGTCGGCAAGGCTATATTGCACTGCTATGTCGCCACGTCGGACCTGCACGGGAAAATGGTGTTCGACCGCGATCGGGCGGGCGTCCTGAAAATGGCAGTGGACGGCACCGTTATGAGCCGGGAATCCATCGCCGCCGCGGGACTCGCTGGAACGGTCGGCTACGAGTTCTCGCCCGAGGAGTTCACCGACTCGGACTTGGATTTCACCATTGAGGTCTGCGAAGCCGTCAAAGACGCTTGGGGTACTTCCTCCAAAGAGACGTTCATTCTCAATCTTCCGGCCACGGTTGAGCGACGCCCCCCCTACCAATACGCTGATATGATAGAGCTGTTCCGCTCGAAATATTCCGGATTGGACGAGACTATGATAAGTCTGCATGCCCACAACGATCAAGGATGCGCCACGGCCGCCACGGAAATGGCGCTGATGGCCGGCGGCGAACGCGTCGAGGGAACTCTGTTCGGGCATGGCGAGCGCACCGGGAACTTGGATATTGTCATTTTGGCTATCAACCTCCAGGCGCGCGGAATCGAGACCGGTCTGGATTTCTCCGATTTGAGCTCCATCGCGAAGATGGTCGAGGAGGCGTCGTTGATTCCGGTGCATCCCAGGCATCCCTACGCCGGCGAGCTGGTTTTCACCGCTTTTTCCGGTTCGCACCAGGATGCGATAAAAAAAGGACTTGACAACCGCGGGAAAGCCAAAGATTTGTTCGGTGTGGAGTGGAAGGTCCCGTATTTGCACATCGATCCGGCCGATGTCGGGCGGACATACGAGAAATTGATCCGCATAAACAGTCAGTCGGGAAAAGGCGGCGCCGCGTACATACTCGAGAAGGAGTTTGGATACACTGCGCCGAAAAGAATGCATCCGGAAATAGGACGGATGGTGCAGAGAATGTCCGACGAGACGGGAGCCGAGATAACGGCGGATATGCTTTTGGACGCTTTCCGCTCGGAGTTCATGGATCCTATTCCGGTTTACGATCTGATTGACTTCCGACGGGAGCAATCGGAGTCCCCGGAAACAGTGAGGGTCTCCCTGACATTGAAAACGTCCACTGGAGAAAGACTGGTGTCCGGAGAGGGCAATGGACCGATATCCGCTGCCGCGCATGCGCTGAAATCCGATCCCGACATCATCGATTTCGTTCTGGTCGATTTCATGGAGCAGACGCTCGGGCAAACAGCCGACGCCAAAGCCGTGGCCTATCTTTCCGTCAGACGAGGATCCGACGAACGCGAGTTCTACGGTGCCGGAGAAGACGTGAATATTGACCGAGCGGCGGTTCAAGCCCTTTTCGCGGCGTTGAACAGGGCGGCCGAAGGATCGTGAGCTGATGAAAAACACCTGGATTACGGTTTTCGTGATTATCCTCATTTTGCATTTGGGAGCGTTGTGGTTGTTCCTTGCTTCGCAGAAAAAGGATGAATCCTCGGAAAAGGCCACGCCTGACGGCCCGTCGGAGCCTCCGACCCTTGTCCCCGAACCGAGCTTGTCGTTGCCGTCGGGAAGCGCGCATGCCGCGGAAAGGACTCCGTCGGTATCTTCGCCTTCGAAGACGGGCTCGACTGGAAAACCGCGCCCATCCGTGTCCATGCGCCCGAAACGAATCACGGCGCCGATAGCCGCGGGAAGATTCAATTCGTACGACTATTCCAGCGCGGTGAGAGGGAATATCTCCGGTCTGCCGGGCAGCCGCGGCGCTTCGGCCGGGATTCTGGTTGATCCTTCGACTGGGAAAGTCCTTTGGTGCAAAAATCCCAAGAAAGCCGTTCCCATCGCGTCGATGACCAAAATGATGACCGCGCTTCTCGCGGCGGAAGCCGTCCGATCCGGCGAGGTCTCCATGAACGAGCCCGTCAGAGTTACGAAAGCCGCTTCCAGAATCGGAGGCAGCGATATTTGGCTCGACCCCCGCGAGACGTTTCCCTTCGGAGACCTTTTCAAGGCGATGATGGTGAAAAGCGCCAATGACGCGGCGTATTTGGTGGCGCAGCGCTTGGGAAAAGGCTCCGCCTCCGAATTCGTGAGGAAGATGAATGAAAAGGCCAGCCTTATGGGATTGAAACGGGCGAAGTTCCACAATCCCCATGGGTTGCCGGAGAAAAAACTGGGAGAGAATAGCGATTCAGCGGAGGAGTTGGCGTTTCTCGCGTCGGTATTGACGAAATACCCGGAAATCCTCAAGTTGTCCTCGATCAGAATCGACTATATCGCCAGGAAAATCGGAAAAAACAAACGTACCCAGCTTGTGAACACCAACAGACTCGTCAGAACGGGATGCCGCGGCGTCGATGGTATGAAAACAGGATTCACGAAAAAGTCCGGGTTCTGCGTAACGATAACCTGCGAACGCGGCGGACGCAGGTTGATCGCGGTGCTCGCGGGATTTCCATCGTCGAAAGAGAGAAATCGTTTCGCTCGAAAACTTCTGGACTGGGGATACAAAAACCTTGCCCCTCGTTGATGTTGTTCTCTCCGCGATAGCCCCCCTCGTACTCAATTTCCGCCGACCTTCGAAAACCTTGCCCGATAGTGCTATTGAGCCGGTTGCAAAAATAAGGGCATATGACCTAATTGAAACACCATAAATTGCACTTCAAACGTGAATGTGGCAAAAACTATCTTACGGAAGGTGAAATATCGGAACTGAACCGAATTGTCGTCATGTGTCTTGATTATGCTGAAGATCAGGCAAAACGCCGCAAACAGATATTTCTACAGGATTGGGAGGGAAAAATCAATCAGTTTCTGGAGTTTCACGAACGCAATGATGAATTCTGCCATGCTTCTCCTTCAAGGCGAGATCCAGACAATCGAGCCAGTGCATTCCGACAATGCGCCTATCGGTATTGGAAGACCCGAAAGCGAGAATTCTAACCTTGTCGGAGTTTTTTTTAGCGGATTTAGCCTCTTCAAACGTCTCTTGAATATTCAAAATCATTAGGCGAATCAGCGTTTTCCGGATAGTTTTTCCAACCAGCGGTCAGTTGCCTTTCCGCGGAATCCATCGATATTCAGCGCTTTCGCCCGGCGATAGCACTCCACCGCCTCGTCCGTCAAACTCAACAACCGAGCCGCCTCGCCTCGCTCGAACAGGTATCTGGCGGCCAAACGGCTGTTTCCGGGAATTCCCATCCCCTTAAGAACGAAATAAGCCGACTTCGAAGCGCCCGTGCCCAACAGAGACGAAACATATTCGATTCGAATGTAGGGATTTTCGGGATTCGCCTTGACCAAAGGCGAGAGAATCGCGCGGGCGCTTTTGAAATCACCGCCGGTCATCAACTCCACGGGCTTCTTGAGCACCACCATGGCATAGGCCTTCCAATCTCCGTCTCTTACGACGGGAGGAGGCGGCGCGAATATCGCGGAAAACAGAAAGCAGACGCCCCCCATCCCCGCTACCAGAGCAACCCTGTTCCAGTCGGAGCCGCGAATTCCACGAAACAGCATCATCGCCAGAAAGGAAGCCGACACGCAGAACATCGGAGCCAAAACTAGTTTGTATCTGGCGAGAGGGACGAACAGCATCATGGGAACGGCAAACGAGAAAAAGAGCCACAGAAACGGGATCGCCCTCCCGCGGAATCCCGGAACGAAAAACATTAGAATCAGACCCGCGAATCCGAGCGGAACCAAAAAGCCCGGCGAAACGGTGAGATTCAACGGAAACAATTTCAACCGCTCGAAATAATAGTTCACGTTGTTCGGCATCTCCAATCCAGAGAATATATAGGGAATCTTGGCCGCGTAACACCCAATGAGATTTTCGTCGCCCCTGGCAGCCGCACTCGCCTCTGAAGTGTCCTCAACCGACAAATCGCTCAATTCAGGTTTCGCGCCGACACTCAAAACGTACGCCGCGTTCGGAGTGAAAAAAGGCTTGGGCGAGCGTCCCAGGGAAAACTCGAACGCGAAAACCGCTGCCAAAACAACTGCGCCGCCGCAGATAAAAGCGAAAAGCGGTTTCAGCGACTCTTTTCTCCGCCGGAGGACGAAAAATATCCACAAAACCGCGGAGACGAACCATAAAACACCTGAAAAACGAGTGAGAAACGGCATTATGGCACTCATTCCGCAAATGAAAAACCATTTCCAGCCGGTTCCGCGTTTGGAAACCACGAAAATCGCGGTCACCAGCGAAAGAGTGGTGAGGAAAAGATAGACGGTCTCTTTGAGTATGTGCGTCTCATACAGGAGAGGAGGCGCGTAGAGCGCGAAAAGGAATCCCGCTAGAATCGCGAAAAACCGCTCGCGGAAAAGGCTTCTGAATATGAAAACGGTCAATCCGGTCGCGAGCACACCGAGCGCGAGCTGCGCGGCGACGACACCGTCCGCGAGATTCGCGGGATCGACAAAAAGTGAGACGACGGCCACGAAAAACCTGTAGGCGGTAAATCGGCAACGTCCCTCGGCGAGTCCGGTACCCCAAAGCAGGAATTTCCGCATATCCAATCCGACCAGAGTGTGGTATGAGCGGAAAGGAGAATCAATCCACGAAAAAAACATGACGACGCGAACGGCCAGCGCGGCGAACACCGGCGCCGCGTAAGTCGCGATTGTTTTTGCGGTGTATTTTCTCAAATCCATTTGTTTTGGTCTTTAGTCATCGGTATTCAGTTCTCGGTCATCGGGACTCGGTTCTCGGTACTCGGTACTCGGGCTTCGGTCAAGCGTCTCGATGAGCGGGCGGGGACGCTCCGCTCTACTTTCCCTCCCATCTTCATTGAAAATTCACGCGGTCCACTGTTCTCGGTCTTCGATTGACGCAGTAACGCAGTGACTTGGTGGTGTCGATCGATAATTGAATATCGCCACCACCCCGCCTCACGATTTACGAATCACGCAATGGCGGGCGGGACGCTCCGCCCTACTCTCCGCCCAGGAAACGTTTGGCGATCACCTTCCAGCGGAGATCCTCGTTCGTCTTGGCGGTCAAATGCGTCTGAATAACCCGCAAATCCACCTCGCCCGCGAAATTCGCGAATTCGAAAATCTCCTTTTTCGTCATCCTGAACAACACCGGCAGCGGCTTTTCAACTCCAGCCAGCTCCAAATTGGATTTCGCCTTGTCGAATTTTCCTTTGAGCCACTGGTTTCTACACAACAGAAACAAAGGATACAACGGCACCAAGCACCAAAAAGGCTCTATCGGCAACCAAGCGGGCTCGTCAAGCGAAAACCTGAGCGCCTGCGCCGCCACCAAAATGAAAAAAGGCGCTATGAACAATACGGCGTCCCAAGTGTACTGGAAGCAATTTCCGAAAGAGCGCCTGAGTCGGCTTGGAGACAAACGGTAGGCGAAAAGCTCCTCGAACGAGCGGTCGCCTATAGGCATACGGGCGACATGGCAGAGTTCATGGGCGAGAAGCTCGTCGCGACGATACATCAACCATTTTTTTTTCTCCGCGAAACTCGCGCGGATGAGGAAAATCGACAAATGGTCTTCGGGAAACGATATCGCGCAACCTCCCCACAGGAAACCCAGGCTTTTGGAGAGAAAGAATCCGGGAACCCAGTCAATGGAGAACGCGTAGCGCGTCCGATCTATCTCGGCCGCCTCCGCGAGAATCGCGTTTGGTATGCGTCTTTTCCTCTCAAGCGTTATGGTAGCGAAAAGCGGCAGCGAGCCTTTCTCGTCCAATTCCGAACGTATCTCCTCCAAATGTTGTTTGAGAGTCAGCAACCGCTGTTTGAAACGCTCCGCCGTCTCGCCCGGGGCGAGCAGAAGGCCGTGAGAGTCCAGCTCGACCAGCTTGTCGAGACTCTCGTCGTTCAGATTTTCGATGCCGGAAAAGATTTTTTTCATACAATCAACCGCCAAGGGTGGTGGCGAAACAAGAATCCCGGCCACGCGGAACCAGAAATCTCAATGTTATTGGTTAGATAGACCCTGTTCGAAAAGGGTCTAGATACCGTCCGAAAAACCTCTAGAACTCGAGAGTCGAAAAGCGGCGTGTCCGCCTTTCAGGTGGAAACTATTTGAAACGCAACATTTTCTCGATGGCCGACAACGCTTTGCCCCGCGTCTCCTCCGGCACCGTTATCGTATGGCGCATATGGGTCGTGTCATTTTCGCATCCTGCTTCGATTGTGGAATCCAAAATCCGCGGAGAACGTGAAATAATGTATGGCGGATTCGAATAAAGTCAAACGCGCGAAAAACTCCCGCGTCAGCGTCCCATGTCATCACCCGCACCCGCGAGTTCCGCGAAGTTTAAGATAAGGCACCACAATGTCATAGTACGGCTTCATAAACTCGTCAAACAAATCCTTCGATATCATCGGGCCGTTGTTGTAGCTCATATCCTCCGCGAACATAATAAAATCCGGCTGGCAAACCTCGCACACGGCCTCGACGACCGTCAACATCCATTCGGCGTTTTCAGTATTCATCCTACGCATCAACTCCGGCGAGTCGAAAAAGGCGAAGAGATGCCTTTCTATTCCGAAAAGGGTTCTCGGAAACCAAAAGAATCCGTTTATAGTGAACCAAACCACGGCATCTCCCATACGTTGGATTTCCGATCTTTTTTCAAGCGTCCTCAATTTGTCGGAAAACTCGTCGGGAGGCGGGAATAGAAACGGCCTCGCGCTCTCGTAATCGCTTTCGGACTCCACGATACCGGCGCCATGGGAAGC
>JAADHT010000223.1:0-1025 GCA_013151705.1 Kiritimatiellota bacterium
ATTTCCGGAACGGCGGCGCCGATGAGTATTATCTGTCGAGCGCGGATTGGATGCCCCGCAATCTCGACCGGAGAATTGAGATTCTCTTTCCGGTGGATGACGACATCACGAAGAAACGTTTGGCGGACACGTTGAGGATGCAACTCGCCGACACCGCGAAAAGCCACAAACTTTCAGCTGAAGGCGTATACGAACGTCCTCCCGTAAAATCGAGGGTGTTGAGAAGTCAGGAACGAACTTCCCATTATTTCAGGGATTTGGGCCCGCCGATCGGGAAAAAAATAATAGGCAAACTGTTGAAACCGAAAACGAGCCCCGCCCAATCGCGCGCGGGTCAATCCGTCGAGGCGGATAAATATTAAGTCGGGAGGGAGCAAACCACTAAGACACAAAGACGCAAGGAAAACTTAACCCTATTTCCCCTCCGTGTCTTTGTGTCTTAGTGGTTTGCTGATTTTTTGGAGGATTTGGCGTCTTGACGGTGAATTGAATCGAGGATAATCATAGGAGTCGAATATGAAGGTGTTGTTGTTGATGGTGTTGACCTTTGTCGGTTATCTGGCCGCCTACAAACTGTACGGACGTTATTTGTCGAAGAGGATATTCAAGCTGTCGGACGACAACCCGGCGCCGTCGGTGACGCTGGAGGACGGCGAGGATTACGTTCCCACGAGAAAAGAGGTTATTTTCGGGCACCACTACGCGTCGATAGCCGGGACTGGTCCGATAGTCGGCCCCGCCATCGGGGTTATATGGGGGTGGTTGCCGGCGTTGATATGGGTGTTTGTCGGTTCGATCGTGATGGGCGCCGTTCACGATTTCGGTTCCGTCGTCATTTCGATGCGAAACGAGGGGAAATCCATTTCGGAATGCGCGGGAAAACTCGTCTCCCCTCGAATAAAACGGATTTTCTTCGCGATAATCTTCCTCGAGCTACTTATCGTGATCGCTGTTTTCTGTATGGTTATAGCCATTATTTTCAAATTGTATCCGGCATCCGTTTTTCCGGTGTGGATGCAGATCCC
>JAADHT010000223.1:1043-14676 GCA_013151705.1 Kiritimatiellota bacterium
ATTGGGAATGGTGGTTTACGGGAAAAAAGTCAATCTGACACTGTCCACCGCCGTAGCCGTGTTTTTGATGTACGCTACCGTAGTCGTTGGAAACTGGATTCCATTGACCATTTCCGCGGGTTTCGCGGACAAAATCGGAATTCCGGCCACGGGGATATGGTCGATCATACTGTTGGCCTACGCGTTCACCGCCTCCATCCTGCCGGTCACGATACTCCTCCAACCCCGCGACTACATCAACGCCTGGCAGCTTTTCGCGTCGATGGGCCTTATCGCCGTCGGAGCCGTGGTGGCGGCGTTATTCCACAATATGGATTTGGTGGCTCCGGCGTTCAACGCTTCGCCTCCCGGGGCTCCCTCTCTCGTACCGTTTATTTTCATCACCATCGCCTGTGGCGCGATATCGGGATTTCATTCACTGGTGGCTTCCGGCACGACATCCAAGCAAGTCGCCAAAGAGACCGACGCGTTGTCGGTCGGCTACGGCTCGATGCTTTTGGAGTCGGCGTTGGCGGTCTTGGTGCTCATAGCGGTATCGGCGGGAATTGGAATGGAGTATACCGACGAATCCGGACGGATTTTCCATGGAGTCGCCGCCTGGAACGAGCATTACAGCTCTTGGTCGGTCGCCAAGGGGCTCGGAGCCAAGCTCGGAGCGTTCGTGGAAGGCGCGGCCAACATGATGCGCTCGATTCAGATTCCAAAGGACATCGCCATTGTGATAATAGGCGTGTTCGTCGCGAGTTTCGCGGGTACGACGCTCGACACGGCGACGCGTCTGCAGCGGTACATAGTCGCGGAATTCGCGGAGGGAATGAAACTCAAATTTCTGACCGGCAAATATACCGCGACTCTTTTCGCTGTCGTCACCGCCGGAGCCTTGGCGTTCATAACCGGAGCGAACGGAAAGGGGGCGTTGACGCTTTGGCCGATGTTCGGAGCCGTCAATCAACTTTTGGCCGCGTTGGGCCTGCTGGTGATAACCGTCTATCTTCGCGGAAAGGGTGGTTTGAAATATCTGGTGACGGCGATACCTTGCGTATTCATGACGGTCATAACCATTTGGGCGGTGTCCTTGAACGAGATCGCTTTTATATCGAGTAAGAGTTGGATGCTCGCCGGAGTCAACGGCATCACCGGATTTCTCGCGATATGGATGATAATCGAATCGGTCGTCGTGTTCGCCTCGGCTGGAAACACTCGAATCAAGGAGGAGCGGAAATGATTATTCGCATCGAAAAAAACTCCGGCGACAGCCGGTTAAGTTGACCTTTTCTAATTTGGAGAAACTAATGGAAAAAAGGAATGTAATTCCGAAACCGAATAGTTTGGAATGGACCGCCGGACGGAGGATAATCGGTTGGGACGAGATTCTCGAGGGGGGCTCGCTCCCAACGCCGCGGTTATGGCGTGGCGCGGAGTGAAGGGCGGTGTTAAAGCCGCCGAGCTCGACCACGAGGTAGTGTTCGCCACGAGCGAATACACCTATTTCGATCATTATCAGTCGGAGGACGCTTTCAACGAACCACTCGCCATCGGCGGTTTTCTTCCGCTCGAAAAGGTGTACGCGCACGAGCCGATTCCGGCGGAGATACCGGAAGAGAAGCATTATTTGGTTCTCGGCGCCCAGGCGCAACTATGGAGCGAGTACATTCCAACTTCGAAACACATGGAGTATATGGCGTTTCCAAGACTTTGCGCCCTCAGCGAGGTGGTGTGGACGGACGCCGACAAAAAGGACTACGCCGATTTTAAAAAGCGTTTGGACGCGTTTCTGAAAACGCTTGACATGTTGGACGTTAATTACAGAAAATGATAAATCCGTTCAAAGAAATCAACTGGAAACCCGACGAGGCCGCGATATCCGCGTATGGTCGCACGATGCTGATGGGCTTCGCGATAATCGCGGGACTGCTTTTTCTCGTCGGGATATTCCGCAACCCGTTCGACGAGGCCGTCGCCACGCCGCTGGTGGTTTTTCTCGCCGGTTTTTTCATCTACGCGTTGTCGCGCCTTGGAGCGGATGTCTGCAAACCGGTGTATCTAGTATGGCATTTCCTGGCCGCTTGTCTCGGAATAGTAGTCGCCAATCTGATGCTTTTCCTCTTTTTTTATTTGGTATTCGCTCCATTCGCGCTTCTCGCGAGATGGACGACCGGCCGCGACCCACTCGCGCTGAAAAAAGACCCGGAGAGGAAAACGTACTGGATCGACGCGAAACCCCAACGCGATCTCAAATCCTATTTCAAACTCTACTGACCCGCGAAACCACCCAGGATTGAGTGGTAGGAGTTTTGTTTTCATCGAGGAAATTGACGCTGGCATTTTATCGCCATGCAAAGATTGTAACAGGAAGTTAGTTGGTATTGGCGAGGTGTCGCGAAAGATCGTCGGGAAGTTTCGCTACGGATTCAATGACGGCGGATCGACCGTCGGGTAATTTGATTTTCTCTCCGACGGTTTTTTCATTCAAGGTCATTCCCAGAGCGCTGGTGTACGCCACTTTGAGCTTTTCCGGATCGCCGTCCCAGGCACCCAACAAATAATAAGTCTCTTTTTCGGGTCCGCCATTGATGACGAGCGTCACCGTGGAGCCAGGAACGGCTTCATTTCCCGGATTGATCGTTGAAAAATCGAGTGGCAGGGTTTCGTTGATGGCGCGTTCAAACTCGCCCGCTCTACGGTTCAAGAACGCTTGATGTTCCTTTGCCGCCTTGTATTCGGCGTTCTCTTTTAGATCTCCGTAGCTTCTCGCATGTGCGATGGCCGCGGCGTTTTCGGGAATTTGCCTTGTGATCAAATCCTTCAAGTTGGCGGACATTTCGGACATGGAACGCAATGATGAGACTTTAGGCTCGTCCTCTTTCTGTTTTCTCAAATGGTTTTTGCTCACTTCCGAAAACAGCCTTTCGCCCTCTCCGCCATCCAATAGCTTCTTGAGCGCGGGAGACAATGAGGATAGTTTGACCAAAAGAGTTTGTTTTTCGTCAAGCCTCAATGATTTACATGCCTGGATAGCGAAAAGCACCTGCATCATGTCATCAGCATCGGCGTTGTCCAACAGCAATTTGTGGAAATTTCCATCGGATACGAAAAGTTTTTTCAGTTGAGTGGCGGCAGGGGAGGAGCTGGCTCCATCAAGAGACGAGGCTATGGCTTTCGTCGTGAGAAGCGGGGAGAGCTCCCGCGAAATCCGCGCCGTGTTTTTCCAAATCCAAAGTAGCGCGTCCGGAGTGGTGTTGGCGCGCGATTTCAACGCTGAGACGACAGCGTCGGCGCCAACCACCTGGGTGATGGCGTTCCAACATCGGAGCGACAGAGACAAAAGAAGTTCGGCGAGATATTCAGTCGAATGGCAAGCGAGTGTCAGTTCGGCTAGATCGACAAGATGTTTGACTGATATTTCAGTCCAAGGAAGCAGATCCGCCGGATTCGCGGGTTTGGATGGGTTTTCCGGCCAAAATACGACTTTCGACGCTATGACGGCGCAGATTTCAGCCGCGGTCCCGGGTGAGAGACATTCGGACAGCATCGCCATCGATTCAGCTAAAAGTTTTGAATCCGCGGGGGAATCACCGAAATTCAATGATTTGAGAGTTTCGCCCATAACGGACAATTCCTCTTCGGACATTTCGCTTTTGCCGAAGGCGAGAAGGATGGTGTGGAGTTCGTGGATGGTTCTCGCCTCGGACGGATGTCTTGTATGAGGCCGCTTGGAAACTTCCGAGGAGACGCTCCACCATTCAAAAAGCGATTCATGCGGGATATCGGACTCGTCGGCCAGAGCCACGGCCATTTGACGCAATAGTTTGTCGTCAATATCGATTGGAGCGGCATCTCGCATTTTCGAGCGCCATTCTTCGGAGGAGAGCGTTGTGTTTTTCGCTAAGTCAGGCAGAGACAGCGTGTCGTAGGATAATTCGAGGAGAATCATATCCCGCGCGACCGCTTCCAGAGAAACGTTGGCTATCGCGGCCGAGCCACGCCATCCTACGGATATCTCGGAAGTCATAACATCCAATTGAGTGACTTCTCCGAACCTCTGTCCCGCGGGGTTGAAAACCGTGATGCTTGAAGTTAGGGACTCTATCGATAGAAAACGTTCCGCCGCGGTTTTCGGATCAACGGAGGCGTCGCGGACTCCGGTGGCTTTCACGATGGCGGATTTCAAGAATTGAGTTTTTTTCAGTTTGGAGAAGGCTTTCTGAAGGGATATTCTCAGTATTGGAGTGTCCGGAGCGGATAGCATGGCCAGATTCATACAAAACTCGGATTTCGGGACGGAATCGTCTATCGACCCGCCCCAAGCCTCCAGCATGAATTCAATTCCGGCCTCCACTTCCGGAACCTTCAAAGAGTCCAATCCGCGCAAACTTTGAATCAGAGTTTCGAGAGTTCCTTCATCGCTTGAATCGGCGGCTGTGAAACACAGCTCTTCAATATTATGGTTCGACATCGTCGTCATTGTAGAAAAGATAATTATCCTCCGCGTGTTTCTCCAGGGATTTCGCCGTTCCTTCGTCAAATGGTCCTTCGATTACGACATACGTTTTTTCTCCGTCGGCTAAATCACCGACCATTGGTTTCGGAACGAACGAACGATAGAAGATTCCATCAACGACAACACCCAACTTCTCATGCGCGTAACCGTTGCTTAACTGCAGCCAGCGGATACGGCCTTTGTGGTTGAGGAAAAGTTTGAGATCGTAGAATTCATGTTGGTCGTTTCTCGGAATCAGTTCTATTTTTTTTATGACATCCGAATGAAGGAGGGAATTAATGTTTATCCAGACTTTTTGTCCACTGAAAGTGTCTATGCGCCGCTCGATTCTTTTCGCCATCGGGAATTTGACTATTTGATGGACGGAAAGGACGTTGATAGGGTCTTTCAACTCGCCTTTCATTTTCAACCATTCGCGTTTGTTGCAACCGGCGACCAAAAGGAGGGCGGAGCAAAGAAGCGCCATCATATAAATTCCGGAGCGGGACTTCGTTGTCAGCGACGTGTGATTTGCTTTCATAACAAAATTTCCTTAATTATTTCTTCCAATCTTTATCGTTTCTCGAATGTGACAGTCCGGTAGCCGTTAGAGCCTCATGCGCTCGCGACACGGCTCGCTCGGACTTTTGCAATTGGCTCGTCAGGTTTGGTTTCGCATGGAAGCATTGGGCGTGAAACACTATTATTTCAGCCGCCGCTGGTTTTTTCAGATTCATTCGGAACCTCGCTTTGGCCTTTTTGGTTCTGGTTGAACTTCCTATAAAGAGTCGCCAAACCTATTCCGAGTTTTTCGGAAGCCAGCTCTTTGTCGCCTCCGCACTCGTCAACCATAGCCTTCAAATATGACAATTCAACATTCCTCATATACCTTTTCAAATCAAGAGGAGGTTGACCGCTGGAAGCGGATGAGAGGTTTTCAACCGATTCCTCATTGATGTGACGTAGAATATCCTCCGGAATGTCCGCTGGTTCTATCCTGCTGTTTTCGCAAAGCGTGGCTATTCGTTTTATTGTGTTTTCCAACTCTCTAACGTTGCCTGGCCACTCATATTTTCGGAGAAGCTCCACGGTCGCCTGCGATATTTCCACGCGCCGCCCGTTCGTCTCATTGAATTCATGGAGAAAATAGTGCGCAAGCTGCGGAATGTCCTCCCGTCTCTCCACCAATGCTGGTACTTGAATCGGGATGACCGAGAGGCGATAGTATAAATCATCGCGGAATTCGCGTTTGGCTATTTTCTCCTCCAAATTCTCGTTGGTGGCCGCGATAACCCTGACATCTATCGTGATATCGTCGGTGGAGCCGACTTGCCGTATCTCTTTTTCCTGCAGCACTCTGAGAAGTTTCATCTGCATATTCAAAGGAACTGAGCCAATTTCATCCAGAAAAATGGTTCCGCCGTCCGCCATTTCGAAAAGCCCTTTTTTGTTTCGAGTGGCGCCGGTGAAAGCGCCTTTTCTATGACCGAACAGCTCTGATTCAAGCAACGCTTCAGGCATAGCCGTGCAATTGACGGTTACAAACGGGTTTTCAAAACGGGGACTGGCCGTGTGAAGCGCCTTGGCGACGAGTTCTTTTCCTGTGCCGCTGCTACCGGTAACCAGGACGGTGCTGTTGGTGCGAGACACTTTTTCAATCAACGTGTACACGCGGCGCATCGCTTCGGAATCACCCACCAAGCAATTGAAGTGAAAATGCGTGTCCAATGAGGATTTGAGAACTTCGTTTTCAGCCAAAGTCTGTTCGTATGTGAGAGCGCGGTGAACAGTGAGGAGCAACTCGTCGAATTTGAATGGTTTCGTCACATAGTCGAACGCTCCGTTTTTCATAGCCTCGACCGCGTTGTCCACTTTCGCGTAGGCGGTGATGACTATGACCGCCAAATGGGATTGCAACTCCCTCGCCTGCCTAAGCAGTGATATGCCGTCCACTTCGGGCAGGCGTATGTCGGTGATCAAGAGATCGAAAACATCCTCGCGGAGCTTGCGCAAGGCTCCGCCGCCATCGGAGGAAGTCGATATGTCGTGCCCCTCACGGCTCAAAAGCGCCTTCAACGAATCTATTATGCTGAGTTCGTCGTCAACTATCAATATTTTAGCCATTCAACGTCTCCATCGTTCCATAATCCGCAAGATATAAAGCTCCTCCCATTGCAGCGTCGAGGCGTTTTCCTGTAAAATAGAAGACACCGCCGTTCTTATTTCAGATTCTTTTCGCATGGCGATGGCGAGAAGCGCGGCTCGAACGGCCGCCGCCGGACGGTGTTCCGCGAAAAGACGCTTGACGACGGCTCCAGGATCATCGCCGGTCATTACCGAGAGCAGATCAAGTTCGTCCTTGGCGGGGACGAGCGACGCTTTGAGAAAGCCGCTTAGAATCTTTTTAGCGGCATCCGGTGAAAGCTTGCCTTCCGCCACTTCGGCGCCAAGTTTCAACTCCAGTAGAAGAGGATAGGCTCGCGACGAGCATATTCTGAGATCCGCCAGACGTCGTTTCGCTTCGATTGCGAACCCGCGCGGGGTTTTCGCGCGGGCCAAACGCAACAACAGAGTTCTACGCCACAAATCGCTTGAGACAATCGATGGGGACAAGCGTTTCTCGATTGCGGACAACAAACGGTTGTCGTTATTGAATTCCTTTTCAGTTTCGATGTAGTATTGCGCCAAGGCGGAAGACATTATCCTGGCGGTGGTGTCTGAGAAATGGCAGTTGGTGGAGTCGAGCTTTTGAATCCGATTTTGGTTCAAAGGTTCTCCTGAAATCAACCGAGCCGCCGAATCGAGCCAAATACTATCTCCCGCGAGTTTGGCGTTTCCCTTATATCGGTTGGAGAATGACAGTATCGCTTTTTTGGGTTTTTGATTAGCCATGCAACGCGCTAGAATATTCAGCAATGGAATTCTCCCCTCCATCCACCACCAAGGCTGCTCATCATTGTAAGCATACGCATCGCCCATTTTCATCGTCGCCTCGTTGTCCCGCCGAGATATCGAAAATTCCATGGCCAAGGTTGTCGACAATGTCGAAACAGCCGTGTTCCGGGAAGCGCTCTCCGCCAATTTGATGAGCGCAGAGGACGCCGCGGAAACCGCTTGCGAGTCCCCATACTGGCTGGCGACGATTCCGTCGGCGAAAACGAACGACGGCAACCAGGGGCGTAAACGTTTGATGCGGACGAGTTCGTTCGAAGTCATCGCCTTGTGCTCCGAAAAAATCATACTTGAAGTTTCCCAGTCACCATTGTCCAGCGCCGCCGCCAATTGCATACTGGCGAGAAGTTTCGGCAACGCTTTGAGTCTCGGGCTGCGTTCAGCCAATTTAAAAAAAGCCCAAGCTCCGCCTCGGCGTTCTTTCACCCAATAATAAAACGGAACACGGTTGTCTTTCATTTCCGTTACGCCGCTTTCTCTTACAAGTTCCGCCAAAACTTCTTCGCGGCGCGATGAAAGTTCCTCGACGACTTTAGCGTCGAGGCTCGCCAATATGTTTCCGTAGCGCGCGTAGAACGACATGAGGGAATCGAACACTTTTCGAGCGCTTCGCTGTTTTTGATTTCGAGCTAGTATTTTATCCGCCCACTCAGCGGCTGTTATTTTAGGGTTGATTTCGGCGAAAAGCGGTTTGAGCGTTTTCAATTCATCCGCGTACCGCTTCGCGAACAACGATTCCTTGCCGGCAGCCGACAACTTGATGAACTTTTCCGAGGCTTTGGATTTGTCTCCCGCTTTTAAATCATCGCATAAACGTTCGTACAGTCTGGCCAATCCGTTTTCTCTTGAGGCCTCGTTCATGTCGCATATGATATCCTTCCATTTCTGAATCTCGTCAAGCCTCAACGTGCGAAGCGATGTCAGCAAGTATCCCGCGACATCAGGAGACTTTATGACCGCGTACGACAAAACAACGCGCTCCTCCTGTTGACTTGGAGGTGTGTTTTTGTTGTCCAAAACAACTTTCTTCAACAGAGCCACCATTTTCTGTGGCGATATTTTACTCCACTTCAACGTTTTCCCGAGAGAAACAGCCCCTTTCCTCAAATTGAGTTTTATTCCCGCCGCGGTAATTTCCTTAACTGTGAATTTCGAGAATTTTTTCGAACAGACTCCTTTTGGAAGTTTATGACCAACAAGACTCTTCTTGTGTTTTTTTAGGATATCATAGGCGCGCTTTGAATTGGGAATGATTGTTTTTATGATGAAATCGGCTCGGGCCGAATAATTGCTGGAGGTATTCTTGGACTCCGATCTCCATTTGAGCAACGAGTTCGCCAACAACGACAATTTCGGCTTGTCTTCAAACGAAGCGAGAAGTTTATAGTAGGCGTCCGTCGCGGCGGCGGCGGCCAGCTTCGCCGCTCTTTTTTCACGCCTCTTTTTCCGCAATAGTTTATCTTCGGCTAATTTCTCAAGCCTTTTCCGTTCTTGAAGAGCCCGCGCTTGTTTCTTCAATCGATTTCCGCGTTCAATCAATTCCGTTTTGATAGCGGCGAGAGACGCACGGAAGAAATTCCGTTGCCGTTTCGGCAGTTTCAAATAGGGTTTGCGGGACATTTGATTGAAAAGGGCGTTTATCCGCTTTTGGCAATCCGCGAGTCGGGAGGACTCGGTTGTCTTTTTCGATCTCAAAACGATTCCGACTCTCTTTTCCAAGTTGTTGGCGTTGGTGTTGAAACGCGAGTTCTCTTTTTGTCCGCGTGAAGTACCCCCGGTTTTATTTCTTGTTTTTCTCAAGCGTTTTAATGCGGCGGGAGGGCAGTTTCTTCCATGCTTCGCTACAAACGCCTTCAACGCGGCGAGTGAATTTTTGTCATTCATAGCATTCATGCGCCGTTGCAACTCGTTCCATTCCTCGAGCGGACTGGTTGGTTTGGCAACGGAAGGTTTCCGCGGGGAAACGGCTGCGGGCGTGCCTTTGGAACTGGAATGTTTGGTCATTGAAAGGACACCGGCGATCGCGACTAAAAGAATAAGCGCTAAAGCCGATAAAACTTTTATCATCAGGGAAATCGAGGCGGGCTCCGCGGAAACGCCGTCTTCGTCTTCCGTCTCCTGCCGCCTTTTATCGAGATCGGAAGATGATTCGTCTTGGGCATTATGAATATGCGATCTTTTGCGAAACACCTTTCCCGCTCCTTCAGGTTCTTTTATGCGTTTCAACGATTTGCAAAGCGCCTCCCAGGACTCCGCGCGTTTGTCGGGATCTTTGGCCAACAGATCGTCCACTATTCGGATCAGAGGAGCGGCCAACTTATCATTGTGGATCGACAAGGAAGGCGGTGTCTCGTTCAAATGGCAGAGAAATAGCTGTTCGGGCGGACCGTCCGGAAAAGGCGGAACGCCAGCGAGCATTTGATAGAGTGTGGCGCCAAAAGAATACATGTCGGATTTGAAGCTTATCTCGCGGTTGTCCGCTCGAATGATCTCGGGGGGGGCGTAGAGCGGCGTGACCATGATGCCGTCCGTGGAGACTTCCTCGTGGGTGAATTTCGCCAATCCCAAATCGGCGAGTTTCGCCTCTCCAAATTCATTCAATATGATGTTTTCCGGCTTGATGTCGCCATGCGTCAGTTTTTGGGATTTCCAAGCGTAATCCAATGCGTCGGATATCTTGACGGCTATCTTCATCGCCTCTTTCGACGGAAAAGCCCCTTCCCTCTCAATGCGACTTTCGATCGTCTCGCCGGAGATCAACTCCATCGCGAAATAGTAGATTCCATCCAAAGTGCTGCCGGCGTCGAATACTTGGACGATGTTGGAATGGTTCAAACTGGCGGCCGCGCGCGCCTCTTTGAAAAAGCGCTCGACGAACTCCTCGTCCCTAGCCAAATCGTCGGACAACACTTTCAAGGCGACGCTTCTGTCTAGATTGAGCTGGCTGGCGTTGTAGACGATGCCCATGCCGCCGCGTCCGATTTCGCTTATGATCTCGAATCCGTTCAAAATGGTGCCCTGCGGCAGATGATTGGCCGAATGCACGATTATCGTTCCGCATACGCTGCATTTCATCGCGTTGGAGGATATGTCTTTCTTTAGTTCGACCTCCATCTCGCATCTATGGCAGAATTTTATTGTTTCGCTCATTGTTTTATCATCACTGGGGGATTCGCCCCCGCGCGCCGGCGCGCAAAGTATATTAGGGCGGACGAATCAACACTGAATTATCAAATATGGTTGAAGCAAGGCTGGTTTTCGCTATGTGTTTCCTCCGAAAGAGCGTTAATGAACATTCGCCGCCTCGATCTCCATGCGCTTGAACCACATGAACAGACACGGAAACGGTTCCAAGAATGATCGAACATCAAACACTCTCCAACCCTCGCTCCCATACATTAATCCAATTAAGCGGAATTGCCATTCGAACTGCCTAAAAAATCACAACTTTGATGAAGCGACACGCTAATTTGATAAAAAATCCAAATTTGAATTTGCTAAATACAGCATGACACGTTATAGTTGCTCTTCAACGAGGTATGCTCCGCGACTTCCGAAGTCGGTGTCCGGATGCTATAATCACTGTCGGTTGATGTTTGAGTCGAACGCGTTTGTCTCTTTCGCGTTCTCAAAACAACATCCGTAAAAGCTTAATTGTAAGGGGAACATTATGACTTCGAAAATGATGATTTGCGCCGTTGCCGTCTTCTCGATGGCTTTCGCGGGCGTCGCCACAGAGCGGGCCGCGGAGAACCTTGGTAAGGACACCAACAGTCCGGTCGACGCCTCGCAAGCGAGAAAAGCCAGGGAGATCAAGGAGATCAATTCTCGAGAGAAAGCGAAAAACGCTCAGGAGAACAAAAATCTGACGGATAAGAAGAAGGCGGACAAAGCCGTGTCGGCTGAAGTTAAAAAAGACGAAGCCGACGCTGAAAAAGATGCCGCCGCCGCCAAAGCGAAAGCCGCGAAAGAGCTGAAAAACGGAAAAGCCGCGAAAAACGGCGGTTCCTCATGGTTCTCCTGGATGTGGCCTTTCGGCTCAAACGAGAAGAAGGCGGACGAGAAGAAAAAAGACTCCGGCCGACAATTGGACATAGTTGAGGTGAAAGCCGATAAAACGGTGGTGGCAGAGCCGACTCCGGATGTGGACGCGGCTCAGGCGGCGGTCAAAGAGCCGGAAATAGTTGCCGAAAAACAAACTGCGACGGAATCCGAAGACGATAGTCCCGGTTTCGGACGCGTGCTGCTTCTTTACCTGCCGAATGTCCTACTCGACTTGAGCGATATCTTCACTCTTGGACTTTCCATCGGTTCCAGAGCGGGCGCCACGGTGAAAGTAACCCGCTGGTGCCAGTTCGGAGGAACTTACGGCGAGGACTATTTCGTTGAAAAAGCATTCGACAGACAGATCGGTGGCGGATACGAGAAGGTTGTCGCTTTCCAACTGGCCGCGCTGGCTGGGGAGTCCAGCTATGTTGATGCTCCGTTCGGCACCGTTCAAGAGTACATCCTGAAAGAAAGCAAAGCCAGAGTGCTCTCGCCGAACGACGAGGTGTATGAAAACAAAGTGCGTGATTTTTGGGCGATTGGAGCCACGGCGGGATGGTTGGTGAACGTGAAAGCCTATGTCCATCCAGTAGAGATCGCGGATTTCGTGCTGGGATTGTTTTTCATCGACTTCCGCGACGACGACATCCAATAAACACCGTTCGGGAAACATTGCGGTGTTTGTGCAAGACACTGCTCGAAATAAGACCTTCTCTGGCAACTATTTAGACGGTGCTCGAAAAGGTTTGTCCACACGCCAGCGGCGCGTGGACCTATGGCGCGGGTTCGAGCGCCTTCAGCCTGTGGCTGACGATATTCTTATTTCGGAGGCTTTTCGAATAACTTCTATTTGGGGCACACCATAGGTTCATGCGCCGCTGGCGTGCGCATAGGCTTTTCGTATACCTTCCACTTGGCATTCGAATTTCGGCGGTTGTGTGTTTTTCGCAGATCTCCGTCCAATCATAAATCCCGCCTTTCGGGAGCATGAGTTATGCGTGGTGTTATCGATAAATCCCTATTCGCCGCCGGACTGGTCGTTTTGGTCGCGGCCACGGCCTATTTCAACGGAATCGACGGGGACTTCGTGTTCGACGACATCCCACTTGTCTCCACCGATGAATTCTACTCCGATCCCGGTACATCAACGATGGATTGCTGGTCCAGATCCTACTGGCGCGACGGGATGGACATAGGACAATACCGTCCGGTCACTCTCTTTTCTTTCCTGTTGAATGTCCGCTTGGCGGGTATGAGTTCGTCATGGTTTCGTTTTGTGAATCTGCTTTTGCATATCGCGGTCTCCCTGCTCGTTCTGAAACTCGCCACCCGCCTCGGGTTAAATCGTGAAACCGCGATTTTCGCGGCTTTGCTCTTCGCCGCTCATCCGCTTCATTCCGAAGCTGTGATTCCCGCGACTGGAAGAGCCGAGTTGTTGTGCGCCGCTTTCATACTCTTGGGGTTGATCGCCTATTCGAAAATTCCGATCTTCCCGTCTCGCGCGCGAAAATTCGAGGGCGACGCGATTTCGTTCGCGACAATGAAAACAACCGCCTTGACTTTGACGCCTCCTCTGTTTTTCATCCTGGCATGCTGGTCCAAGGAGAACGGAGTGGTGCTTCTCCCTCTTTGCATCCTTTACGATGTCTGTTTCAGAAGGAAACATGACGGCTTAACGAAAAATATATTTTCAACTTCGGATAATAACACCGGCGGCGAACCGACAACAACTCCAACCGGAGTTTTCCATCCATCGGAAAGCGAAAATTCCAAAACACCTTTCACCCTTGTTTCATTCCTCAAAAATTACGCTGGATTTGCGGTGGCGCTCGCGATTCTCGCGGTTTCGAGATTAGCGGCGACTGGAAGCGTCATCCCGAAACTGGCGGGAAGGGATATTTTCATCGACAATCCCATTTGCAACGCGCCGACGGGCGTACGAATTCTGACGGCGTTCCACGTACAGGGAATGGCTCTGCTCAAGTTCGTCTGGCCGGCCACGCTATCACACGATTATTCCTTCGCGCGAATAACTCCGGTCTCGTCAATATTCGACCCGCTCGCGATTTTCGCGGTTTTCTCTCTGTTGGTTCTACCATTCGCCATTTTTCGATTTCTGACGGGACCCGCGCGTCCGGCATTCCTTTTCCTCTG
>JAADHT010000124.1 GCA_013151705.1 Kiritimatiellota bacterium
CGTTTTTTCGCCGAGAATTCAATGCCGGAGCATTGGGTTCTCGGCGAAAACCGCGGGATCACCCGAAAGAAGTGCCCACCCGAAGGGCTGAAGACGGCGTTCGTCCGCGTCAGCATGGCTGTGATACCTTTTCGAGTAGGGTCTAACAAGACATCGGTGTTTCATCATACGGCGAGCGATTTGGTGATTTTTCCGAGCAGTGATTCGCCGAGTTTCGGTGGGAGGTTGTTCTCGTCCGACGTCACCGTGAGGTTGAGGCATCCCGAATGACGGCTGAAGAATATTCCGACTCCCGGCGGAGACGGGATTCCAGGCATATGCTGTATCGTTTCGACTTCGACTCCCGAAATTTTTTCGGCCGCCGCGCCGTTTCCCACGTTCGCGAAGACGAAAGTCGCCATTTTACCGTCGAACGGCAGACGCATGAAACGGCGTATCAGCGGAAACGGGAAAATGCGTCCGAGATAGGCGGCGGCGACCATTCTTTCGGGAAATTCCTCCGCTATTTGCGCTAGGAGTTGTCCGCGAAGTTCGCGGACGATTGTTTCGACGGAGCTGTCGGGCCTCACCTCGAAGTGGAAAAAGAGAAATGAGAAATGGTTGAAAAGTAGCCCGCGGAAAGTCGATTTACTCTGTTTCCGCAGATCGATGGGCACCGGCACGAAAAACCATTCGGCTTCATTTCCACAGACCGTTTTGTGGAATGAAATAGCCGCGACCGCCAGCAGATAGACGGTCTCCATCATGTATCCCGCGGTCTTTTCGGCATCGGCTTCGATCTTCGATGTGGAGTCCGAGTCGAACGAATGGAATTCGGCTTTGAGTTTTGGTGTTTCCGACAGGCGGCCGACACGCCCGCGCATTGGAGAGTGGCATCCGGTCTTTTTCGTCATTTCGATGATTTTGCGTTGAATGTGTCGGCCGGCCGCGAATTTCGCGGACCATTCACGGAGTTCCGGCGCGTCGGTGGTTTTGACGCTTTCGATTTGTTTATCCAAGGTCGCTCCTTCGTATTTATCGGAAAAAAGGCGGGATAGCAGCTCCGCGCCCCTGGCATCCAGCAACTGGTGGTCGAAGGTCATAACCAGAATGTCGCGTTTTTCTGATTTGACAAGGAGGAAAGCGATGCCCGGCTCGTTGTTTTGGAATGGGCGGTTCAGCCTCTGTTCCAGGATTTCGCGCAGTCCGGAGTCGGATTCCGCGGACACGATTTGAAAATCGGGTTTCATTCCGCCTCTCGGAAACCAATAAGGCGCCAGGTTTATGAAGTCCCTTTTCAATCTTCCGGACAAAAGAGGCAGCTTTTCGACAACCGTTTCTAATCGCCCGCGCAAATCCGACTCCGGGATATGCCCCCTCAATTTGATCACGAGGCTCGAATGGTTGCCGGCGGCTCCGGTTGAGAGCATGTAGTTGTTCAAGGAGCCGATGATCCAATCCATCCCTGACAGATAGTATCTGTTCGCATTGTACGGCAACGAAAGCATATCGATTCCTTGTTGGTTGTCAACTCACAAAACTGAATGAGCGGAGCGCGATTTCAAGCGTCGGAAACTTTTTGCGCGAGTTTCGCGTCAGACCGTTTTGCGCAGAGGACAGCGCAAACTACTTTCCATAACGCTTCGCCGCTCCGCCCACCAATCGCTCTTTTCGCGCGCGAAGTTTCAATTCGACAGTTCAAGTTTTACCGGCCGCGACGATTCCAGGGGCGGCCTCGGCGATCCCGCCCTACTCGAATCACGAAGCGGTTCCCGTCCCACTTCGATATTCATCATTCGATATTCGGACTTCAGTTCCCCATCCCCGATTAGCGTTAAGATGGGCGGGCGGGGACGCTCCGCCCTACTCACAGCCTCACGGACTTACCGTTTCTCTTTCCCGTCTACAGTTCGTCCGCGTGATACGAGCTGCGGACGAGCGGAGCGCTCGCGACGCGTTCGAAACCGATTGACAACGCCATATCGCGCCATTCCGCGAATTTCGCGGGTTCGACGTAGCGGTCCAACGGCCAGTGCGAGTTCGACGGGGGAAGATATTGCCCCACCGTCAATATCGCGGCGCCGGTTCCGCGAATTTCGCGGATAGTCGTCTCGACCTCCTCGTTTGTTTCGCCCAGTCCCACCATTATCCCTGATTTCACCGCGGTCGAGTCGTCCGCGGCTTCCGCGGCCTCGGCGAGCACTCGCAACGAGTGTCGGTAATCGGCTTGAACCCGTATTTTTTTCGACAAACGCTCGACCGTTTCGATATTGTGGTTGAAAACAACCGGTCCGGCGTCGAGCACGCGTTTGAGATCGTCTCCGAGATAGTCCGGCGTGAGCACCTCCACCTTGATTGTTTCCGAGCGGCCGCGAATCTTGCGGATGACCTCCGCGAATTGAGCGCTGCCGCCGTCGGGTAGGTCGTCGCGCGTCACGCTGGTGACGACCACGTATTTCAATCCGAGTCTGGCGACCGCCTCCGCGAGACTCGCGGGTTCCGCCGGATCGGGGGGCGGAGGAGCCGGCGCGTGCGGAACGGCGCAGAACGCGCAGTTTCGGGTGCAGTGGTCTCCCAGAATCATGAATGTGGCGGTTCGTCCGCGCCAGCACTCGTCGAGATTCGGGCATTCGGCGCTTCCGCACACGGTGTGGAGATTCAACTCTTTGAGAATCGCGGCCACTTCACCTCGTCCGGTTCCGGTACCGACTCTCACCCTTATCCAGGGTGGAAGCTTAGGGCGGGTAGGCTGTTTTTTTTTCTCCGTCATCAAATGTTCCTACGCGTTATGATGGAATTGTTCGCGGCGATAGCGATCCGAAGCGGTAAAGCCGCGACCCAATATTAAAACCGTCGCGGCGGACGAGTAGAGTTCTCCGTGGGGCGTCAAGTTGAGAACCATTGGATCCCCCCCTCGACACGTATTATGTATAGAGCTCCGATGCCGAAAGTCAAGTGTTTTCCGGGAAAATCCCTTTTTCGCGGGTGGAATTGCGAAGTATTGGAGAAGGCTTGTTTTTTGCCCGACGTGGCGGTATATTGGTGAATTGAAGAATGGAAAAGATGGCCGCGAACAGGGAGGAGCCGATGAAAAGCGTCAAAGGAACGGAAACGGAGAGGAATCTGCTGAAATCTTTCGCCGGA
This sequence comes from Kiritimatiellota bacterium, assembly GCA_013151705.1. Taxonomy (GTDB): domain Bacteria; phylum Verrucomicrobiota; class Lentisphaeria; order Victivallales; family JAADHT01; genus JAADHT01. The sequence goes on from JAADHT010000124.1 coordinate 3,124, forward strand.
GAATCGCAGGCGCGCACCAGATACGACTATTTCGCGTCGAAGGCGAAAAAAGAGGGTTTCGAACAGATATCGGGAATTTTCAGCGAGACCGCCGGCAACGAGAAGGAGCATGCCAAGCGTTTCTTCAAATTTTTGTCGGGCGGAGAGGTTGAGATCACGGCGGCCTATCCGGCCGGGGTGATCGGATCGACGCTCGATAATCTCAAAGCGGCGGCGGCCGGAGAGAACGAGGAGCACACCAAGCTCTATCCCGAATTCGCGGAAACCGCGAAAAAGGAGGGATTCGACGAGATAGCGGCCGCCTACGCAATGATAGCCAAAGTCGAGGCCGAGCATGAGAAGCGGTTCGCGAAACTCGCGGACAACCTGGAGAGCGGATCTGTCTTCAAAAAATCATCCGTAGCGAGATGGAAGTGCCGCAATTGCGGTTACGTCCACGAAGGCGATTCGGCGCCGATGAAATGTCCCGCCTGCCTTCATCCGAGAGCGTATTTTGAAATCAAGGAAAACAACTATTGAGGAGATTCGATGAGATCAAGCGTCATCACGATTCGCGCCGCCTCGTCGGCGATGTCCGCCGCGGCCTTGCTTTTTTTCGTTGCCGGCTGCGGAGTTTTGTCAACCGAAACATATAAAGAGACCAACATATACGATCTGGGCATACCGAAAAACATAAACAAACCGAGAATCCCCGTGTCCATCGGCAGATTCAGGATGCTTGGTCCATACAAATCCAGAATGGTGTTGAGGCATTCAGGAAACCGACTGGATTTCAACGACTACAAAAAATGGTCGCAATCGCCCGGGCTTATGTTGTCGAGGTATCTCAAACTCGCTTTGGAAACTCCTGCGGGCGCGGGTGGAAAACACACCGTTTCCGGAACGATTCTCGTGTTCGAGGCGGATGAATCGACTAAAACAATCTCCCTGATGGTTGTCTACGACATAAAAAAGAGAGGCGGCCGCGGTCTGGTCGATTCCGGTCGCGCCTCCTTTTCCACCAAGGTTGACAAGGTGACGTCGGAATCCATTTCCAACGCGATGTCCGCGAACGCCGCGAAATTCGCGGATTTGATTTTGAAGGAGTTGGCGAAGGCGTCGACCCGCAAATGAAATACGTTCACATCACCAGTCTTGGATGTCCGAAAAATCTTGTCGATACGGAGTTCGCGGCCGGCGGGCTGCTCTCCAACGGAGTCGGGTTCGCCGCCGATCCTGAAGACGCCGACGTGATGTTCATCAACACCTGCGCGTTCATACCGCCCGCCCGGGATGAGGCTGAGGAGCACATCCGGGACGCCGTTGAATGGAAAAAACGGCGGAGGGGGCGCAAAATCATTGTGGGCGGCTGCCTAACGCAATGGGACGCGCGGGGTGATTTCAGGCGCGGGTATCCGAATATCGATCTTTGGCTGCCGGTTGACGAGTCGAGAAATCTGCATCGGTATGTCAAGTCGCTTTTCGCTTCTAAACAAGCTTGCAGCTCCATTCCGGTCGCGAAGCCGAAATGGCTTCAGGAAGACGATACCCCCCGTCTGCAGCTCACTTCCGCGCATTTCGCGTATCTGAAAATCGCCGACGGTTGCGACAACCATTGCGCCTACTGCTCGATTCCCTCGATACGCGGAGCGCTTAGGAACAGACCGCTGGACTCCATCGTCGCGGAGGCTCGGAACCTGGTGGACAACGGTGTGTCGGAGCTTATAGTCTCGGCGCAGGACACCACGGCGTACAGCGATCCCGGCTCGAGCGCGGATCTCGCGGCTTTGCTGAAGGCGTTGGACGCGGTCGACGGGGATTTCGGAATTCGGCTTCTCTACGCGCACCCCGCGGGAGTGGATGACGAGTTGGCGGTCTGCTTCGCCTCTTTGAATCATCTTCTGCCATATTTGGACATGCCCATCCAGCATATTTCCGATTCCGTGTTGAAAAGGATGAACCGCGGAATCACAGCCGAGGAGACGGCCGCGAAAATCGCGCTGTTGAGAAAGGCTAATCCTGAAATCGCGATACGCACGACGGTGCTCGTGGGATTTCCCGGAGAGACGGACGAGGATTTCCGCGAACTGCTCGATTTCGTTCTCGAAACGAGATTCGCGAGATTGGGCGCTTTCACGTATTTCCGCGAGGAGACCGCGCCGGCCGCGGGTTTCGCGGACGACGTTTCCGCGGAAATCGCGGAAACGCGGCGTTGTCGGATAATGGAGGCGCAGGCCGGAATTTCGCTGGAGTTGAACGAGTCGCTGATGGGAAAGAGCGTCGATGTGGTTGTTGATGAGATCGTCGGAGAGCGGGCAATCGCCAGGACGTATATGGACGCGCCCGATATCGACAACATCGTGATGGTGGAGGACGGCGGCGGTCTCGATCCGGGGGATCGTGTTTCCGTGGAGGTTGTTTCAGCCGAGGAGTATCAACTCGGCGCTAAACTATCAACGAGGTAAAGCCGACGCGCCCAACTTCAGGAATATTGATCGCAAGGAATTAAGGATGACGCCATTTTATTTTTCCGTTTCCTTATTTCATGTTCGTGAAACGAATATTCCTTCAGAAATCCGAGCATACTGGTCACATTGACAAATTCCTTCGCGAACTTCGCTTTTTGACCTCAACCGACACTGTCGGGTAAGGATTTTTGAGCTTGGCGCTTGATGCTGAAGAGTGGGTCGGATGGGATATTTCGGCTGGATTTTTTCTTCTCGGTTTGCAAGAGCGTTCGAGTTGGTGTAGATTCCGTTTTCCTTGGCCCATACATCATCAAATGGATTGTTTATATGTTGAATCGGACGAATATCACGGAGTTGGTCGTTTCATCGCTTTTGCTGACCGCGGCCTTCGGGCTCCACTCTCAGGAGAAACTAGTCGTATTCGACGGCGGCGCCAAAAAAGAGGGAAAGGCGTGGGCGCATCCCCGCGGCATGTCGTCCCTGGTGATATCATGGCAACATCCTTTCTCAAACGCCACCCATCTGGATTTCACCGTTGTATGTCAGCGCGGCTGGGCCGGCGCCGGTTGGAACTGGGCATCCTGGAAAGGCGACGGCGTTGATTTGTCCGGCTACAAGAATCTGGTTTTCAGAATCGGGCTATCGGACGATCCGGTAAAGGACATATTCGTGCAGCTCACCTCGAAGCATCCCTCGAGAGTGGACGCTCTTGGTCCGAAGGTGGAGATATTGCCGTTGATCGAGAAACGGAAAAAATACGTGATGATATCGATCCCTCTTGAAAAACTTTTCGGGGGCAATTTGGATCCAAAGCGCGTGTGGGGAATAAACTTCAATGTTTTCGGAGCGGCCGTCGACACCGAGTGCCGCATATATATTGATCAAATTGAGTTCACAAAGTGAGAACGAGAAAATGACCCTATTCAAGGAATTCGCGAAGGGATTGTGGAAGGAGAACCCGGTTTTGGTGCTGCTGCTCGGGATGTGTCCGACTTTGGCGGTGACATCCAACGCGACGAACGGTTTGGGAATGGGGCTGGCGACTATGTTCGTTCTTCTCGGCAGCAACATCGTGATATCGATGATAAGAAACATAGTGCCGAAGAAAATCCGCATACCCTGCTACATAGTTGTGATAGCGACGTTCGTGACGGTGGTGCAAATGCTTATCAAAGCGTATTCGCCGGCGCTCGACGACTCGCTTGGCATTTTTATTCCTCTGATAGTGGTCAACTGCATCGTGCTAGGGCGCGCCGAGGCTTTCGCGTCGAAAAATTCCATAGTATCCTCCGTCGCCGATGGTTTGGGTATGGGATTGGGATTCACTTTGGCGCTGGTGGCGCTTGGCGGAGTCCGCGAGTTTCTTTCGTCAGGATCGCTTTTCCAATACAAGATAATCACGGCTTGGACGACCAAATTCATGTTGCCTGGACAATCTCCGGGCGCTTTCATCGTGCTTGGGCTTTTTCTCGCGGGCATGAATTGGATAAACATCCGCAAAGCCGAGAAGTCTGATAATGTCTACGCGCCGCCCAAGGATTTCGACTGCAAACACTGCAACATCTGCGATTTCGGCAAAGACGAGTAGTAGTCGTTCCGTGGATTTCCGCTTTCCGCGAAAGCGTTCGCCGGAGGATCAATTGAAATGGGAATCGCCCTTGGTCTTTTGGCCGCGTTTTTTCAATCCTTGTCTTATCTCTGCTCCCGTCATTTTTTAAAGAAGCATCAGGGAGAGAGTCTCAAGCTGCTCGTGTTGTCCCACATCGCGATGGGAATCGCTTCATTCATCATTCTTCCGTTTTTGTGGGATTCGTCGGCACCGGAGTTTTCCGTATATGTTTTTCCGTTGATTTGCTGCTCGCTTTTCTATTTCGTCGGCCAAACGCTATTCGTTTTGGCGTTGAAACAGACCGAGGCTTCGCGACTTTCGCCATTGCTGGGTTTGAAAGTTTGTTTCATAGCGTTTATTTCAATCTCTTTCCTTGACGCCAGCTATTCGCCACTTCAATGGATCGCCGTCGCCGCCACCGTCTCCGCCGGGGTTCTTCTCAATTGGTCGGGCAAACCTCCGCCGTTGAAGAGCCTCGTTTTCATTCTAGGCGCTTGTCTGTGCTATTCGATTTCCGATATAAACATAAAATTGCTGGTCAACACATTGAATTTGGATTCAATGTACCAAGGCACTTTGCTGTCGGTATGCATGACGTATTGCCTCTGCGGGGCACTAAGCGCTCCCGTATGGGCGTTCACTTTCAAAAAGAGCGACGCGCGACTCGCGGTCGACGCGTTGCCCTTCGCGGGGGTATGGTATTTGTCGATGTTCGCTCTTTTCTCCTGTTTCGGAATGATAAGCGTTCTATTGGGGAATATCGTCCAATCAACCCGGGGAATCATAAGCATACTGGTGGCTTTCGCGGTCGCCGCGATGGGATACGAGCATTTGGAGCGGAAGATTCCGGGAAGTTTGTTCGCGAGAAGGATATTCGCGGCCGTTTTGATGCTGGCCGCGATCATTCTGTTTTCATACGGGTGAGCGATTCGTGATTCGGAGAAGTAGGGCGGGTTCGCCGAATCCGCCCCTCAAACACCCGCGAATCAAAGAATGGAAATAGCCTCGAAAAGACACAAAACGCTCAAAAAAAAGCCGCGGAATCCGCAGCTTTCATTTTCTAAAAAATGTTTCGGCAAGCTGAAGGAATATTCGTTTCACGAACAGGAAAAAGGAAACGGGGAAATAAAATGGCCTCATCGTTAATTCCTTGCGATCAATATTCCTGAGGTTGTGGACTGAAATTCAATCACATCAGTTTCAGTCCGGGGAGGTCTTGGACATCCACCAGTCCAGCTACCTTACCGTCGGAATCCAGCACGATAATGTCGTCGATGTGTTTTCTTTCTATGACTTTCAGGACTTCAACCGCCAAATCGTCTTTATCGACCGTTGTCGGATTAGTCGTCATGAAATCGCCCACGGGTTTCTCCAGGATATCCGCATCCTTGTTCATGTTTCTGCGGAGGTCTCCGTCCGTGAATATGCCAAGCAGCTTGCCCGCGTTGTCGATGATTGCGGCGGAACCGCATCTGGCGCCTGTCATCGCCAGCAGGGTTTCCTTCACAGTCGCCGAAGGCGCGATTCTAGCGATTTTCGACTCGTCGCGCATTATGTCGGAGACCTTCATCGTTACCGCTTTGCCTATGGCGCCGCCGGGATGGAGTCTGCCGTAGTCGTTTTTGCTGAAACCGCGGATGTCCAGAAGCGTCATAGCCAACGCGTCGCCCAGCGCGAGTAGAGCCGTCGTCGTGGCCGTAGGCGCCAGATTGAACGGACATGCCTCCCGCGGAACCGGCATTTCCAAGGTTATGTCACTCCATTTGCCCAAGCTGGAATTCCGGCTGCCGGTTATAGCGGCTATTTTCACGTCCAACCGTTTCGCGGCTGGCAGGACTCGCAACAACTCCTCCGTCTCGCCGCTGTAACTCAATGTTATCAAAAGGTCATTCTCCGACAAGATGCCCAAATCTCCATGCATCGCCTCTACGGGATGCATGAAGACGGCGGTTGAACCCGTGCTGGAGAGTGTCGCCGCCATCTTTTGTCCGACGTGGCCGCTTTTTCCTATTCCCGCCAGCACGAGTTTTCCACCTGAATCCAGAATTCTCACGCACTCTTCGACGAGCGTTGTGAACTCCCCGTTCAGATTGTCCCGAAGACATTGGAGGGCTTCCATCTCGATATCGAAAACCTCTCTGGCTTTATTTATTATATCACTCATATATTGTGCTCCTTTTTTTCCGCGGTCGGCGCCCGTTTGGCCCCGGTGTTTTCGCAAGGTCAAATTGTTGTCACGGTGTCAGCAGCCATTATTTCTGATATTATACCTTTCATATCGCCGATCATTCCCGGCTCGATTTTATTTTCCAGCTTGTAGTGATGGACACAGGATCCGCAAGCGATCAACTCGACGCCGGATTTCGCCAGCAGCTCTATGGCGTCCAGCACGGTCGAGCCTTCGGCGAGAAGTTTCACTCCGGAATTGTAGAAAAGCATTTTCTCCGGTTTGGTTTTCTCATTGCAGAGTTTTCTTAAAAAAGACCCCATCAATCGAGCGCCCAGCGCATCGTCTCCATGTCCCATGCGCTCGCTGTTGACAATAATGATTTTTCTCATAAACCTCCTTCCTTTCAAAGTTCGTCTGAAAACGAGTGTGTCGTGATCCGTGAGGCGCGATTCGGCGGTTGCGCGTGTTTCTCCGTCTTCACTGTCCACGGTTCTTGATCATCAGTCCTCCTGATTACGGATGACTTTATGACGCTGGGACTCTTTGACCCAGTGGTTCACTTGAAAATTAAATGTTGAATATTCTCTCCTCCTCCGTCTCACTGACTCACCGTCTCACTGGCTTACAGAAATGGGCGGGCGTGGACGCTCCGCCCTACTCGCTTAGGCACCGTTTCACGCATCGATAAGATCCAGCACTTTTTGATGCTCGTCAGTCCAAGGGGATGGCCATAATTCACCAAAACCCTTCTGCTGATTGGCTTCCTTTCCGAAAAGCTCTTTGGCCGCGATTTTAGCGCATTCCGCGATTCTAGCGGGTTCGACTTCTTGACTCAAAGCCAGTCGCATCGTGCCGATGACGCGGTCGTCCCAGGAGAGCTTACGCGGCAGATCGCGCGTTATCCTTTCCGTGGAGTCGTTGAGGAAAGGGTTGGTCATTCTCGCCAACAGATCCTCCGCATAGGTTTTGAATCCGTTTTCGGTGAAAAGCTCGTCGATGCCGTTCCATTTAGAGCAAAGCGCTTTTCCGGATTCCTCGATGAACGCGGATCTCGCGAATTCCATCAGGGTCGTGTTTTGAGCGAGCTCGGCCATATTCTTCACTCCATTGTTTTTGCCTGTCAACGCCAAGAGAAAATGGATTGCGTTGTGTCCGTACAGTTTTGCTTCCTCGAAAGGGTAGAGATCTTTTTTGACGTGAAGTCCAGCCGTCAGACGCCGGTCGATTTCCGGAGCGTCACTGATCAGAATTTTATTGAATGCTTCGACCAGGTGCGCTCTATTCAATCCTTGGGAGAGCGGGGCGAGATTCAGTTTTTGATATTCCCCGTCCGGCACCACGCTGCTCATTTTTCCCACCACGGTGTTGAGGTAGCGGGTTTTGGCCAGCGAGCCCATATCGATCGCCTCTTCAAGGCGTTCCGCCGCATGGTTGTTGTTTTCCGCGGTGTAGATGAATCTTTGTTTGTCCGGTGTTTTTTCGAATCCCTCGCGGAACCAAGGCGCAATATGCGCGAAGAAATCGACGCTGGGCAGAGCGGTCGCGATCTCGTCCGCCTCAGCGGCGGTCTCTTTCAGCGCGGCCAGATCGGTGGAGTCCATCGGATTGAACACCTCTATTCCGGCGACCGTCTCCTCGACCACCCTGTCGCTTTCAGCCACGTTGATGGCTATCTCGCCTCCACTATCAGCGAGCGCCCGCTTGACCGCCGGATCAACCTCGGCGACTACGATTCTGTCGAAACGACCGTCTCTGGCTCCCAGCATGAAGATGCCTGTTTGTATTGGCCCAAGCCCCACTCCTAGAAATGTGCTCATAAAATTCCCTTATCTATCCAGTTTGATTCTGGCCATGAACTCCTCGACGAAATTGTCCATGCTGACGGTCAGTTGCCGGATCGTGTTCGTGAGGAGATTGTATCCTATCAGCGATGGGATGGCGACAAGCAGCCCCACCACCGTCGTCAGGAGGGCTCCACTGACGCCTGGGGCGATGGCCGATATGTCTGCTCTGGCGTTGGAGGCCATTCCGCAGAATGCCACCATCACGCCCCAAACCGTTCCGAAGAGGCCGAAAAACGGGCAGACGCTCACCGCGGTCGCCAAATAACCGATTTTATCCTCTATTTGTAGTATCTGGTCCGCCACGGAGCGTTCCATCGAGCTTCTGATGGTTTCTATCTCCACAGTCGATAATTTTCTCAAATCCATTTCCCTTGTTCTTTCCGCTTTTTCCTTGGATATATCGTAGAATTCGAGAAGATCCGACACGCCGCTTTTGTAGACTTTGGCAAGCGGGCCGCCCAGGCGCTCCGCATGCGAGATCAACCCCAACGAGTTTTTCTCGTTTCTGAAAAGCCTCAAAAACTCTTTGGCGGCCTGTTTCGCCCTGGTGAGAGCGATCCATTTCTCAAGCATTATCGTCCAAGTGAAAATCGATCCGAAGAACAGGAATATCACGATGGTCCGCCCTACGATGTCGGACATTTTGAACGCGAACACCACGTCTCCGGCGTTCGCCACGGTCACAAACGTTGAATAGTCCATAATGTTTATCGGCCTCCAGCAGACATATCGTCATCCCCAATTTCCAACGATTCCGCGAACGCGGTTGCCGTCCGAATGAATTTACTCGGGGTTTTCAGGTATGCAACGTTTATTCCGATTATCCTTTCTATTATTCTTTCCATTTTTCCCTTGCCAGTAACATTGAAGACTCCGCCTTTGGCGACTGGCTCTCAAGATTGAGAATTCCTCGACTATATTCTGGACTTTTGCTTGCGATTCGCCGTATGTTTGTTTTCCGTCGGAGCACGGTGCTCCACTTGTTCGCGCGACGGCCATTCTCCGCGCAAAAGGTAATGCGCGAACCGTCGGATATCGTTCAGGACAACCATCAGACAGGGTATGAGAACGAGGGTTATGATTGTCGCGAAAAGCACTCCGAACGCGATTGATATGGCCATTGGTTTGAGGTACGCCGCCTGCATGCTTTTCTCGAATATTATCGGCATCAACCCGGCGAAAGTCGTCATCGTTGTGAGCATGATGGCTCTGAAACGTCGTTTCCCGGCCTCCCGCAGCGCGGTCATCAACGTCTCGCCGACCTCCAAGCGGTTGTTGGCGCATTCTATGAAGACTATTGCGTCGTTGACGACGATGCCGGCCAGCGCGACCATACCGAAGAGGCTGAATATCGCGAGATCCTTTCCGAATATGATATGTCCTATGATGGCTCCCATCATTCCAAACGGTATGGTTGTCATAATGACCATCGGTTGTATGTATGATTTGAACATTGACGCGATGACGAAATAGATGCCGAACAGAGCTATGGGGAAAAAGAAGAAAAGCGCTCCAAGCGAATCGCGCGTCTGTTCCTGTTGTCCCGTCACATCGCAAGTCACTCCGTAGCGTTTCTCCAATTCCGGAAGAAATTTCCGCTCGAGTTCCTCTATTATGTCGTTCGCGTTGCCTTTCAGTTTATCGACATCGGATCTCACCGCGACTTTTCTCATTCTATCTTTGCGTCGGATGATGCTTTCACCTTGCGCCAGACTGACTTTGACCACCGTCAGCACCGGAATCATATTTCCCGCCGAGTCGCGTATTCGCATTTTCTTGAACGCCTCGATGGAATCGCGTCCGGAGCGTATCGGGTATTTGACTTTCACTTTCACATCGTCCTTTCCCGATTGTATTCGCAGGGCCTCGCCGCCGTAGAATGCCGACTGTATCTGCCTCGCCGCGTCAATCAGAGTTATTCCGTATTTCGCCGCCGCTGGCTTCAGGGTGATGTCGAATTCGCGTTTGCCGCGTCTGAAATCGTCGGTGATGTCGAAAGTCCCCTTTTTCTCCGCGATCTCTTTTTTCAAAGCGTCCACGGCTTTCAATATCATTTCAAGTTTGTCTCCCATAACATCGACGGCTATCGGCATTCCTCCCGGCCCGCGTTTCATCGCGCCGAAACTTGTTGAAATAGCGCCGGGAATGGCTCCGACTTTTTTCTGCCATGCGGCGAGGAGCTCCTTGTAACGGATGTTTCTCATTTCGGATGGCAGAAGCTCTATCGTTATTTCAATGTTGCTCGCCTCTCTAGGCCCCACTCGCCAGTCTATCGACGAGCCTATCAAACCGAAAACCGCTTGGGAGATTGGTTTCCCGTCTTCGGGTCTGTTCTTGAAACGCGGGCCGGGAGGAATGCCGATAGCCGTCGATGTTATGGGAGACAAACTTGAAATGATATTGAAAGCCGGGGGGTTCCGGGCGGTAGCTCGACCGTCGCCTTTATGAAGTCGTCGTCGGCATCGGGAAGAAGGTTGAATTTCATGAAACCGCCTTGAAAAAGGCCCGCTATCAGCAAGGCGGCTAAAACGGCGATGGAAAGCACCAAATAGCGGTTAGGAAGCGCTTTGTCTATGAATTTAGCGTATTTGAGATTGATGAAATTATCAAGCAAGGCCGCCACTTTTTTTCTGAACCCCTCCATTTTCCGCGATATTCGCAGTTTTGGATGTCGGTTTGGATCCGGCAGATCCCGCAGGTGAATAGGCAACACGAAAAGTCCCTCCACCAACGAGACGACGAGTGCCGCCACAACCGGAAGAGGCATCACTCTGATGAATTTTCCCATGATGTCCGGAATGAAGAAAAGTGGAAGAAAAGCGATGATCGTGGTGAGAACGGCGGCCATCACGGGCATGGCCACTTCGGCCGTGCCGTTTATCGCCGCGTCCATTGGAGCGTCACCCATATTTCTTCGGTTGTATATCGACTCACCGACCACGATAGCGTCATCGACTATCAGTCCTAGCACCATTATCATTCCGAACATCGATATCATATTGATAGAGGCCCCGCAAACGCTCATGATGGCGAGCGCTCCTGCCAAAGAGACGGGGATTCCCATAGAGACCCAGAAACTGAGGCGGATGTCGAGAAACAGCCATAGGGTCAGAAAGACCAGGCAAAGTCCCATCAATCCATTTGTGATGAGGATGCGAAGGCGATCCGTCACCATTCTAGCGTTGTCGAGGAATTTGGTAAGATGGATGTTTTCCGGCATATCCAATCGTTTGGTTTTAATGAAGTCGTCGATGATTGCGACGATTTTCAAAGAATCCTCGTTCTCGGTTTTGAAAATGTTCACGGCCACGGCGCTTTCACCATTGAAAAGCGAGAAGATTTGCGTGTCGTCATCAAAGGTGTCCCTGAGTTCCGCAATCTGTCCAAGGGTTACTCTCGTTCCGTCCGGACGCGTCAGAACCGGAATATTCCTATATTCCAAAGCGCGGTACTTTCTTCCCAGGATTTTCAGTCTCAGATCCTCTTTTTCCGTCCGAATGGTGCCTGCGGATACGTTGAGTCCGTACGCTCGCACGGCTTGTTTCACCTTCTCGAAATCGAGCCCGTATTTTCTTAGCGCCGCCTCCGGTATCTCTATCGATATCTCGTAGTTGCGGATGCCTGATAGGCCCGTCTGGCTTATTCCTTTGATTTG
>JAADHT010000205.1 GCA_013151705.1 Kiritimatiellota bacterium
CCTCGGCGGTCTTCATATTCAAATCGCGGGCTGAAGACGGCGTTCGACCGCGTCAGCCCTTCGGGCAGGCACTTCTTTCGGGCGTTCCAGCGCCTCTCGATTCCGTTGGAAACGCAGCGGTTCCTTCTTTGCAATCTCATATTCCAATGCTATACTGTCTTTGGTTTAGGATGGCGGTGGCTTTTTCCACTGGTGTTTGCGGGCTTCCCTCCACTGGTTGGATTGGAGAAAAAAATGAAATCACACAAAAAAGAGTTATGGTTTGAAACACCGACAAGGCGCGCTTTCGTCAACATAACACCGGAAGTGGAACGCGAACTCGCCGCCTCGGGTGTGAAAGAGGGGTTGCTTCTTTGCAACGCCATGCACATAACCGCATCGGTCTTCATCAACGACGACGAGTCCGGTTTGCATCATGATTACGAGCTGTGGCTCGAGAAACTCGCCCCGGAAAAACCGCATTCCCAATACAGACACAATGGATTCGAGGACAACGCCGACGCGCATATGAAACGTCAGATAATGGGGCGCGAGGTGGTGGTAGCCGTTACCGACGGAAAACTCGATCTCGGCCCGTGGGAACAGATTTTCTACGGGGAATTCGATGGCAAAAGACGCAAAAGGGCGCTCGTTAAAATCATAGGGGAATGAATTGTAGATGCAATTTCAATGTCCATTTTGCTTTTATCATATGCGTGGCATCACTCAATCGATGCTGGGTAGAAAAGTCCGTTGCCCGGAATGCGATAAAACCACCAGACTCAACTCGAATCCCTTCGACGCCGGCAGAATCATAGGCGACTTCATCATCCAACGTAAACTCGGAGCGGGTTCCATTGGCGCGGTGTATTTCGCCCACCAGATATCATTGGACCGCCCGATAGCGTTGAAAGTCCTTTCCAAAGAGTACTCCGACAATAAAGGCATCGAGGCTTTTCTGAAGGAAGCCAGAGCCGCGGCGAGCCTTTCGCACCCCAATTTGGTGCAGGCGCTGGGAGTGGGAGAGGAGAACGGAATCTGTTTCATGGCGATGACCTTCATTGAAGGTGAGTCGGTCAAGGACATAATCAAACGCGAAGGGCAAATCAAGGTTGACAAAGCGTTGCACATCGCGCAGCAAGTCGCCGAGGCCCTTTACTTCGCCTGGTCGGAATCAGAACTCATACATCGAGACGTGAAACCCGAAAACATAATGATAACCAGCGAAGGAATGGTCAAACTCACCGACTTGGGCCTCGCCATGAAAGAAACCGAGTGGCATGAGGATATGGAGATTTCCGGTAGTCCCTCGTATATGAGCCCGGAACAGTTCACCGGCGAGAAAATCGACACTAGAAGCGACATCTACAGTTTGGGAATAAGCTTGTATCAAACACTTTCAGGCAAACTCCCGTTTACCGGCGCCACACTGAAAACCGTGGCTAGGCAGCATTTTCACGAAGCCTCGAAGCCGCTCCACAAAGTGGACCCGATGATTCCTTCCAAGGTCTCGGCTCTGGTTCAGAAAATGATCGAAAAAGAGCCTAAAGACCGCTACCAGAACATGGAGGAGCTGATCAAGGCCATTTGGAAGGTCCGACAGGCCACCGCTCCCGATAAAGACCTGGTGCCAAGCGTCCACACCATCTCCATCAAAAAATTGGACTATCAGCTGCAAGAGCTCACGGAGGATAGAAAAAAACATATCGCGGTGGAGTTGAAGGATGACAAATTGAAACGTGTAATGCTCTTTCGGGCCGCGGTCGTCATTCTGCCAATCGTACTCGTCGGTGTGATATGGGCTATTGTCTCACATTTCGAAACGGCCAGGATGCGGAACGATTTGACGCTCCAAATCGACAAACTCGAGGCTTTGGTCGAGAAGAAGCAGATTTCGACGAATATGAAACTGCTCTCCTGGGATGATATCGACAGGCAGTTGTCCAAGTCGGATTCCTCATTCGACAAGTATGCGCATGCGAGAATGCGATACATCAAAGAGAGGATGAAAACGACTCAACTAGCTGAAGAAAACGAGAGATTGCTGAAAGTGGCGAAATTCATAAAAAAGAACTCCTCTCTTAAACTGAAAAAACTCATAAACGACAATATGCGCGCCGCGGAGGTGCTGGCGAAGAAAACCGCGGAACTCGAAGAAAAAGAGAGATTGTTCAACGAAAAAATAAATGCCGCTATGCGTTCTAAAAATTCGTTGCAAGACAAATTGAAACGTTCAATAGCCGAACATCTTGATATGAGAAAGAACACTATAAGACGGAAATTGTGCATTTTGGCTTCGAAATTGAAACTCAAAGAGGCGAAGGCGTTGCTCAAGGTGGAAAAGGAAAAGACAACCACCAAGGGAATGCTGGAATGGCTGGATGCGAAAATAACCGTTGTGGAGTGGTTGGACACGCTCCGCGTGGCGCTTACATCAAGCGGCGAGGAATTCAAAGGAAAGCGTATCGAATCGGGAGCGATCAAAAATATAGAGGACGGCGTCGTCGAATACACCATTATGATCAATGATTCGCTCGAAACGGGAAAAATCAAATGGACGAACCTTTCCGAGGAGAGTCTCTACTCAATCGCCAAGCAAGCGTTGCCGAACCTTTCTGAAGACACTTTAAGAGCCTTGGTGCTCATCATCAAAGGCAAAATAACGAAAATACCTTCGGTGACGAAAAACAAAGAGCATCTGGCTATTGTGTGGGCGGTATGCGACTACAAACTGGATTTGATAAAACGCTTGCTCAACGTTGACTCTGAAAAGGCCCAAGAGGAAGCCGCCCGCTTCCGTAAAATAATAGCGGAATCCCCCGAGACGAACGAACGGTACTCACGGAAAATCGACGAGATTTTTGAATGATGACTTCTCTTTCGAAAATGGAATGCGATTTGTTTGATATCCTGCGCGCCGCCGCGCCATTGGCCATCGCTGTTTCCGGAGGCGCCGACAGCGCTCTTTTGGCCAAAGCGGCTTCGAACGCCCTCTCCGGAAGCGATTTGCTTCTACTACATGCGAGACTTCCGTTCTCACCGCCGCGCGAGACGCGTTGGATTGCGGAATGGGCGGGAAAAGAGGCCATCCGGCTCGAAATCCTCGATTTGAATATTTTGGAGGATCCCGCGGTCCTCGCGAATGGACCACGTCGGTGCTACCACTGTAAAAAACATATCCTCACCGCCGCGTTCCGCGAGATTCGCGGACTCGGATTCGCGAACCTCGCGGATGGCACCGTGACCGACGACTACGGAGACTACCGTCCGGGTCTTGAGGCGACGGCGGAGCTGGGAGTGCTTCATCCGCTAGCCGAAGCCGGATTCGACAAACGCCTCACCCGCCTTTTGGCTAGAAGATACGGCGTTTCGAACTGGAATCTGCCGGCGTCGGCCTGCTTGGCGTCGAGGATCCCGTGCGATACCCCGATCACGACGGAGGCGCTCGCGAGAATCGCGGAGGCGGAGGAATATTTGACGAATTTGGGCTTCCAGGGATGCCGGGTACGCCATCTCGACGGAGAGGCGGCCAGCGTCGAGGTGCCGCGTCCGCGTCTCAGGCGATTGTTCAAACTGCGAGACGAAGTGGTGACCGCCTTGAAATCTATTGGGTTCAAGCAGGTGAGTCTGAATCCGAACGGATACGCCCGCGGCGCTATGAATCCGCGGAAATAGACCCAGTATGAGAATCTTGATTTTACAACTCGCGGCGATGGGATACGAACTTTGGAGGAAATCGCCCAAGGCGGCTTTCTGGAAAGATTTGAAGACTTCCGCCATCGACACCGTCTTTCCCGCGTTGACCTGTCCCGTCCAGGCTTCATTCCGCACCGGAGCGACTCCGGAAAACCATGGAATGATAGCCAACGGAATATTCGACCGGCGCTTGCGCAAGCCCATGTTCTGGGAGCAGTCCTCCGCGCTTTACGCTGGAAAGCGTATATGGGAAGAGTTCCGGTCCGGCGGCGGTACCGTGGGACAGATTTGCTGGCAGCAGAGTCTAGGTCCGGACAGCGATCTGATATTGTCGCCGGGACCCATCCACAAGCATCACGGCGGAATGATTCAGGATTTTCATTCCCGCCCGTCAAGTTTATATTCGGACCTATGCCGAAAAACTGGAAAAAAATTCAAACTCCATTCCTATTGGGGACCGCTCGCATCATCCGCGTCGACGAAATGGATCACCGCCGCGTCCATCGATTTGTTGAATACCGGCCGCGCGGCCGATCTGCAATTGGTGTATCTGCCCCATCTTGATTACGAACTACAGAAATCCGGACCGAAAGGAAAGAAAATTCCAGCGGAACTCGCGGTTTTGGATGAATGCGTCTCCAAAATCGTGGCGGCCGCCCGAAAAAACGGATATGAGATTGTCATATTCGGCGACTACGCCATCGAATCCGCGGAAACCGCGCTGTTCCCGAATCAAAAACTTCTCGAAAAAGGGTCGTTCAGCGTTCGAAACGTGAAGGGAATGCTCTATCCGGACATTCATTCCTCCCGGGCGTTCGCGATGGTCGATCACAAAATAGCCCATATCTACGTTCCGAACCCGGACGACATTGAGAAAACAGCGGAGACTTTTCGAGGCGAGCCCGGTGTTCGAAACGTGTTGACGAAAAATCAATCCGACGACCGGAGCGTGTCAAACGAACCACCCCGAACCGCCTACATAGACCATCCCAACAGTGGAGAGATCATCCTGGAGGCCGAACAGGGATGCTGGTTCGCGTATCACTGGTGGAGCCGAAAATCCGAGATGCCGGACTACGCCACGCACGTGGACATACACAACAAGCCGGGTTTCGACCCATGCGAGCTGTTCGCCTCGCTATGGCCGCCAATGTCGATTTCAACCGACGCGGCGAAAATCGGAGGCACCCACGGATCGACCGACAAACCTGTGTTGCTGGCGAGTTCTTTTGATTTGGGAAATCCCGCGAATCTCGCGGACTTGGGACGCACCGTGAAAAATCTCCTTGCCGGCTAGTAGCGTGTGTAACTTAAAACTTCGCATTGAGAGTTGTAGGCAGTACTAGACGTCATTGGAACACCGCCGATTTTCAACCACTAACGCTCACTATTAACCCGACACGAAAATGTTTGACATGGCGCTGGGTCGCGGACGAGCTGGATAATGTCAAATATTAAAACTTGGGGGTTAATAACCAAACATTAACAACAAAAAGGATCATCGTTTTAATCTAAACGACGATGTCTTGATCGTCTCCGTCCGTGAAGAATTCCTCCATTGAAACGTATCCATCGAACCCGCCGCAATTCAATGCGAAAAATATCTCGACCCAGTCTATGATTCCGGCGTCCGGAGCCACGGTTTTATGTTTCCACTCCGCGCGTTCGGGATTCGCAAGTTTCGCGGTTTCCGGATAATAGATGGTGTTTTTCGCATGGACATACGCCAAAAGCGGCCCCAGAGTTTCCCGCCGTTTATGTAGCCGACCACCTCCAATCCGGCGTCGACGGTCCGTTCGGCCATCTCCTCGATCTCCTCGGCGACCCCGTCCAATCCGGAGAGACCCCATTCGATTCCGTCGAGATTCAGAGCGGACGACATCTCTACTATCTCTTTCGTCGAGTACTTCTTTTTCAAGCCGTTCGTGTTCACCGAGTATTTTCGTTTGTGCATAAAGGCGACTCTTTTTCGGTTCGAAGTTCGGAGTTCAACGTTCAAAGATTCCTCTCGTCGGTTGCGACAAGCGTTTCGTTCGCTTTCATTTCAATTTCGATAAGCGGCGAGCGAACGATCCGCGGTTTTTTGTTCGCGCGCTTGACTGACGCCGCGCCGGAGGCGAACGGATTCGCCATACGCAGAATTCCATCACGGCGGCTCTCGACGACCACATTCACGACGATGCCGACCGCGAGTTTCGCGGAGACGAGAAATCCGCCCGCCACCGGCATCCGCGCGAATTCCGCGTCGCTCCAAGTGGATGGGACGCCTGGAAACAGATGAATCACCCCCCGCCGCTCGTGCAGAAGCATTTCGCAGACCGCCGCTACGGCGCCCATTCCGGCGTCCATCTGCATAACTTCCCTGAATTTTCCTGTGTTGTGAATGCCGCCGCGGCCCATTATGGAGAATCCCGGAAAACGAACGTCATGCAACGTGCCGTGCCCTTCGTTGACATAGACCTTGCGCCAAATCTCAAGGGTAAGCTCAGCCATGTCCCCGTTGCCGCAGCGGGAATGAAGCATCGACGCCCAGGGCATGCTCCATCCGGACCACTGCCCCATCCCCTTCTCCACCCAGTTGTTGATGGTGTTCGCCGCCGCGATCCTCCATCGCTCTGAATGAGGATCGTACGAGTCGAACGGGCATATGCCGGCCAAAAGCGAGTGGTGCCTGTGGCTCTCGTCCAAATCCTGTCCATCCCACAGCGCGATTTTAGCGGATTCCCCGTCTCCGACGAACGACGCCTCCGGCAAACGCTTCAAGATATCCTCCCAAACTGGATCCGGCGCGGTTCCCAAGGTTTCGGCCGCGGAAATCAACCGTTCGGCCAACTGACGCGCGGCGGCGAGCTGGAAACTGGCATCCACTCCCCAAGCGTCCATACGGGCCCCGCGGAACTCCGGCGAAACGGTCAGGGGCAGTGTGAGCGCGCCGTCGTCCGTCTCCTCCATCATCGCCTCGTATACCCTCATCGCTCCTTTCATAAACGGAAACGCGATATTCGCGAGAAAATCGTCGTCTCCGGTGTGGAGGAAATAGTCGTGGGTCATTTTCGCCACCCAGGCGGTGCATGCGTGGTCCACCGCGCCCGTCCAGAATCCACCCATAAAGGTGCCGCGGTCGTCCACCGCATGCGGCAGCATCAAGCCGTCGTCCACTCCGATGAAGTTTCTAGCGTTCTCGGCCAGGCTTTCACGCCAGGACCACACCAAGTCGAACAACGGGCGAAGATGTTCCGGCTTGTTCGCTTTGAGGGCGGGCCAGTAGCACATCTGGACATTAATGTTGAAATGGTAGTCCGACGACCAAGGCGGCATCTCGTGATCCTCTATCCACGGCCCTTGGAGTGTGGCTGGCACGCCGGATGGGTTGGTGAAGCATCCGAATTTGTACAGTCCGTATGTATAGATGTAGTTGAGCGCGTCGTTCGGGATGGAGATTTCCGGAACGCCGTTCCAGTAGTTCGTCCACCAGCGTTCGACGGATTCCGCGAGATTCGCGGCGCCCCGACCGCGAGCGTCGAGTAGAAACGCTTCCACGCGTTTCTCCAGCTCCTTGGTGTCCGAGCCAAGCGCCGTCGTTCCCCACAAAGCGCCGTCGTCGATTAAATATCCAACGCATATTCCGGGATCCGCCGGAAGTCGCTGTATCCATCCCCGCGAAGCCGCCGATTTCGGCAAAACGTGCGGTTCGACCATGGAAACGCTTCTGAAATAGTCTTCGAGATGATTCCAGGAGGGAAAGTTTTCTGCTTCGAAGCCGGATTCGGGGAACGCGAGATGGAACAGTTGCGACTCCATGTCCATCCGCGCTTCGATCACAAACACGCGACCTTCGCGTTCGTATTCGATCAACGCGAGTCCGTTTCGCGGATCCAGGGAGCCGCGGCGTAGCGTGGAGTCTTTCGGAAGGAGAATGTCGATTCTTCCCACCGATACTATCGACGGCCGTTCGGGCTCACCTTCGACGTTTTCGGTCTCGGAAGCGAATATCGCCTTGATTCCATCTTCGTCCCCCCGCTCAAGGCAGTCGCGGATATCGCGGTAATTTTGTTTCTCCGTCCATTTCATCCCCCCGCGGTGATCCCAGAAATCGGCTCTGCCGATTGTTATTTTCAACTTATCACCGCCGCCCCAAATCTCAAGACCGGTCGTCGCGTTGCCCAGGGGTATTCCGGCATGGCAGGATTCGACGGGAAATTTCCATTCAGCTGTATTTGTTTTCATTTAACTTTGAACATCACCCTGGCTGTTTTGTCGTTGGCTGTGGCGTTCATCAGATAGGTGCCGCTGGAGAGTTTTTTCTTAGACGCGGTTTGGTCGAGGGTCGCGCTTTTTTGACCTTTCTTGATCAGAATTATGGCGCATTTGGCACCCCTGGCGATTTTAGCGTCTGAATCGCAAGGATATATGTTTAAAATCACCGTGTCGTTTGTTTTGGCTCCGACGACTATTTCAGCGTTGTCGGCCACGGGCTTTTCAATGGCTGAGCAAATGCTGCTCTTTTTAATGGTTTTCTGCCCGCCGATAGTCACGGAAAACGGCATAATGTAATCACCCGACAACGCCGGTTTCTCGGTTATGGCTTCCGCCTTCGCCGCTATTTTGTCGGCCAACCTGCATCCCGTCACTCCCGCCGCCAACATCGCCACTCCCAAAAACACACGCGATTTTTTCATTGCAGTCTCCTTTTTGTGAAAGCCAATCACCCTCTTTTGGTTGGTTTGTCGTTGAAAACATAGAATAGGATGCAGATGATGCCAATGAGCTTCAGCAGAATGCCGATGGGACCATTGTACACGTCCGGCGTCTGAACATCCGCGTCGAAATAACCGCCGGCCTCGCGGCCGACGTAGATTACGACTCCCACCATAACATACAGAATACCGAGATACACCACGGATATGAACACGCTGAAAACGATTTTCGACAGGTTGACGACAATCCACTCCTTCGTGTTTTCAGCCGGCGACCTGGCGTAGGTGTTTCCAAGTTTTCGTCTTCTAATCATATTCAACGGCTCCAAACGTTTCTTATTTCTTAACGTTCAAAATCCAACCGGATTCATTTTACCCCTGTCCAAGCTTGCGTGTGATATAATAACGCGGGAACCGGTTGTTGCCAACATCTTTTCGAATAATTCGTCCATATTTTTATGGAATTTCACTTACAAGGCGTTATAGTTGGCGTCTGTCGGAAACGGGGGATCGCAATCCCATGCATGCGACGGAATCAAACGACAACGCCCGCACGATAGGAGTATATATGCCGAAAAGAGAGGATATCAAAAAAATATTATTGATCGGAGCCGGACCGATAGTTATCGGACAAGCTTGCGAATTCGACTATTCCGGAACCCAGGCCTGCAAGGCTTTGCGTCAGGAAGGCTATGAAGTTGTGTTGGTGAACAGCAATCCAGCCACGATAATGACCGACCCGGAATTCGCCGATAAAACATACATCGAGCCGCTCACCAAAAACATATTGCACGAGATAATTCGCAGGGAGCGTCCCGACGCCCTCCTTCCAACCTTGGGCGGCCAGACCGCTCTCAACTTGGCGATGGAGCTTCACGCGAGCGGAATCCTCAAACGCTACAACGTTGAAATGCTCGGAGCCAAAGCAGATGTCATCCATCGGGCGGAAGATCGCGAGGAATTTAAAAAAACCATGCGTGGAATCGGCATGGACATCCCGGGCAGCGTCTCCGTGCGCTCCATGTCTGAAGCGCTGAAAGCGGTTGAGGAGATAGGGTCGTTTCCCCTCATCATACGTCCGGGTTTCACGCTGGGCGGCACCGGCGGCGGCATAGCGGAGAACATTGACGAATTCAAAACCATCGTGGCGCGCGGGCTCGACGCGAGTCCCACCGGAGAGGTGCTCGTCGAGGAGTCTCTCGTCGGCTGGAAGGAGTTCGAGCTCGAGGTGATGCGCGACAACAAAGACAACGCGGTGATAATCTGCTCGATCGAGAACATTGATCCGATGGGAGTCCACACCGGAGACAGCGTAACCGTGGCGCCCCAGCAGACCCTCACCGACCGCGGATACCAGAAGATGCGGGACGCGACTATCGCGGTGATGAGGGCCATCGGCGTCGAAACCGGCGGATCCAACGTTCAATGGGCCGTGAACCCGGAAAACGGGCGGATGGTTATAATAGAAATGAACCCGCGGGTCTCGCGCTCCAGCGCGTTGGCCTCCAAGGCCACGGGGTTTCCTATCGCGAAATTCGCCGCGAAACTCGCGGTCGGCTACACGCTCGACGAAATTTCAAACGACATAACGAAAGAGACTCCGGCGTGTTTCGAACCGTCGATCGACTACGTCGTCACCAAAATCCCGAGATTCGCCTTCGAGAAATTCCCCACCGCCGACAGCACGCTGACGACCCAGATGAAGTCGGTCGGTGAGACTATGAGCATCGGAAAAACCTTCAAGCAGTCCCTTCAAAAAGCGTTGCGCTCGTTGGAGATCGGCCGTGCCGGATTCGGCGCCGACGGCAAAGACGCGGCGAACGACGCTCTTTCAGACAACGAGCTGGTGAAAAACCTGAAACGCCCCAACGCCGACAGGTTTTTTCAGATTCACGCCGCGTTCAAACGCGGTTGGACGGAGGAGCGCCTGCTTGAGCTCACCGGAATCGATTTGTGGTTTTTAAGGCATATGCGCGAACTTGTTCTCTACGAGGATGAGATAAAAACGGTCGGCTCTTTGAAGGGAATGAAAAAAGACAAACCGCTTTTCCTTCAAGCCAAAGAGTTCGGATATTCGGACAAACAACTGGCGTTTCTACTGAATGCGAGCGAACGGGAGGTCCGAGCGGCCAGAAAAGAGCTGGGCATTTGCCCGGTATACGCGTTGGTGGACACTTGCGCCGCTGAATTCGAGGCCTATACCCCATACTATTACTCCACCTACGGCGAGAGGGACGAACGCAAACCAAGCGACGCCAAAAAAATAATGATTCTGGGTGGCGGCCCGAATCGGATAGGGCAGGGCATTGAGTTCGACTACTGCTGCGTCCATGCCTCTTTCGCCCTGCGAAAGGCGGGATACGAGACCATCATGGTCAACAGCAACCCGGAAACCGTGAGTACGGACTACGACACGAGCGACCGTCTTTATTTCGAGCCCTTGACGGTCGAGGACGTTCTGCACATCTACGAAAGCGAGGGTTGCGATGGTGTGATAGTCCAGTTCGGAGGACAGACTCCTCTCAACATCGCCGAGGAGCTTGAGCGGGAGGGCGTGAAAATAATAGGAACAAGCCCCCAAAATATCGAAGCCGCCGAAGATAGGGACTTTTTCCAGAAACTCGTCTCGAAAATAGGCATAAAACAACCGAACAACGGAATCGCCACAAACGTGGAGGATGCCGCGCGCATAGCCGAACGCGTCACATATCCGGTGCTGGTGCGCCCGTCATTTGTGCTGGGCGGGCGGGCGATGGTGATAGTTTACAACGAGAAATGGCTGCGGAAATATATGAGCGAGGCGGTTGAGGCTTCCGAGGAGCGTCCGGTGCTGATAGATAAGTATCTTGAAAACGCCACCGAGCTCGATGTCGATTGCGTCTCGGATGGCGAGAACGCCGTGATCGGAGCGGTTATGGAGCACGTGGAGCTGGCCGGCATCCATTCCGGCGACAGCGCCTGCACAATCCCGACTTTGAATATTCCGGAAAACGTCCTCGACAAGATCAAAGCGCATACTTTCGACTTGGCCCGGGAACTCGGCGTGATCGGATTGATGAATGTTCAGTACGCGGTCAAAGACGGGGAAGTGTACATTCTCGAGGTGAATCCGCGGGCCTCGCGCACCGTACCGTTCGTCAGCAAGGCGATCGGAGTGCCGCTCGCTAAAATAGCGGCCTTGACCATGGTCGGTCGCAAGTTGCCGGAAATAGGATTCACCAACGAGATAATCCCAAAACATATTTCCGTGAAGGAGGCGGTTTTTCCTTTTAACCGTTTCCCGGGAATAGACATTGTGCTGAGCCCCGAGATGAAATCGACCGGCGAGGTTATGGGAATCGATCACATTCCGGGCCTCGCGTATTTGAAATCGCAAATCGCGGCGGGTGGCGAGGTTCCGAGCGAAGGTAACATCTTCATGAGCGTAAGAGGCCTCGACAAAGAGGCTATCGTGGAGTTGGCGCTCGAATACGTGAAGCTGGGGTTCTCCATATACGCCACTCCAGGCACGTCCACGGTCCTTCGCGACGCCGGAGTCAAATCAACCGCGCTGTTGAAAATATCGGTCGGCCGACCGAATATATTGGATTTGATGGCGGACGACGAGATAGCGTTGATAATCAACACGCCGTCCCCCGGCCCGTCGCCAAAAGTCGATGAGATCAGAATGAGAGCCGACGCCGTCTTGCGGAGTGTGCCGATAATCACGACCATTAGCGCCGCCGCCGCCGCTCTTGACGGACTCAAGGCTTTGGATGAGATGAGTGTTATGGATATATGCTCCATCCAAGAGTATCACAGAAACGCGTTGAATTTGGATATTTGACTCTATGAGCATATTCCGGAAAAAGAGGCTTCGCATAAGAATCTACGGAGAAACCGCACTTAGAAAAACAGCTGCGGAAATCGCGGAGATCGACGATAAAATCAAGACGTTGGCCGAAGTGATGATAAACACTATGCGCTCCGCGGATGGTGTGGGACTGGCCGCTCCCCAAGTCGGCGAAAGCGTTCGCATGTGCGTGCTGGACGTGCCGTCCCGCCGGGACGCGTCCGCTCTGTCGCAGGGAGAAATGTCGTTGTTGCCGAAGATGCCCATCGTCCTTGTGAATCCGGAAGTGCTACCCACCACGAAAGAGTTGGTCACGACGGAAGAGGGATGCCTCAGCGTGCCGAAAATCTATGCCCCGGTGACTCGACCGGCTCGGATAATGCTCACCGCTCGGACATTGACCGGCGAGCTATTGCATGTTGAATGCGCCGGATTGCTCTCCAAAGCCGTTCAACATGAGGTGGATCATCTGAACGGAATTTTGTTTCCGGATAAATTGGAGGCCGACGAGATGAGCAAAATAGCGGGTGAGCTGAAAAAACTGCGGAAAACGCGCGGACGGTAGCGGTTTTCATCTGAAAGGAGGATAACTATTATGATTTTCGACTCATTGAAAAACGCCGGGATTTACGCCGGAACATCCGTTCGCCTGAGGATGGCTTTCGATTTCTTGTCCGACACCGATTTCTCCGCCGTCCAAGACGGGAAGATCAAACTTGACGGCGAGAATGTCTTCGCGATCGTCCAGAGTTATGAATCCAGACCGCTGGAAGACTCCAAATGGGAAGCGCATCGCGAATACATTGACGTGCAGTTCATCATAAGCGGTTCGGAGAAAATAGGAGTGGCAAAACTTGACGGTTTGTCTCCAGAGACGGAATACGACGAATCGGGAGATTGCCGGCTCTTCAACGGCGATGGCGATATGCTGACACTGTGTCCCGGAGACTTCGCCGTCCTCTACCCCTGGGACGCTCATATGCCGGGAGTCGCCATCGACGCTCCGGAGAAAGTGAGAAAAGTCGTGGTGAAAATCAGACGTTGAAACCACTACCCCGGATCCGTGAGAATCCAGCGGAGGCGTATATGCGAGGCGGCGGTGAACTGGAGTCTTTTTAGCGATTCCAGCGGCATTGACGGCTTTCTCTTTTTGCGCGAAACCGTTTGGACCTATATATCAGGCACGAAATGAGGATTTCCGCGAAAACACTTGATTTTGCGCGTCGAGAGGCTAATATAAAGGCTGTCGGGAGTCTCCAACAGCTCTTGCGACTTGAAGAACTCCACTCGTCGGAAAACCAGGGGAAATAGCGGAAAATATCCGATTTCCCGCAAATTACGAACGTTCATATATTACATGTTCCAAGAA
>JAADHT010000118.1:0-4324 GCA_013151705.1 Kiritimatiellota bacterium
TCAATATTGGGAAATTCCCGGGACTTCGTTCGTTCGGGTAGTCCGCGGTCAGAATGACGCCCTGGAAAGAGCGTCCTTCTGGTTGCGGACAGGGAAGTTGTTCGTGCCACTTGAGGGTGGAATGGGGCGAAGCCACAGAACAGATTTAGCCCATGGGAAAACTGACGGGGTCGGTCGAAGCGACGAATGATCGGATCATCGACCGATTTAAATTCACCCAGCGAAACTTTCAGGCGTGGAGGTTTCGCCGACATCGTGATTTTGAAGTGCTAGAAAAGAGCGTATATGAACGGGGCGGCCGCGGGACTCGCGAACAGTAGCAGTCCAAGCAGCAGCAATACTAGAATAATGGGGATAAGCCAGAATTTTTTATTCTCCTTCAAGAAGACCACGAATTCGACGAGTATGTTTTGAGAGTCGTCCTCAACGTTTTCTATGCTACTCGTCTCCTCGCATTCATTTTGTTTCTTGTCGTCAAGCATATGCCGCTCCTCAAAGATGGGCAGGGGCGGATGCGCGCGCAAGCCCAAGCCATTATCACGCAATTTATCATTTAATCAGTTTTTTGCAAGAGTTTCCGTCGAAACGCTATGAATTTCATGCAGGGCCTCGTAACAGGTCAGTGGATACGAAAGGCAAGTGAAAAATGAAAAGTGAACAGTAAGCGGTGAACAGAAAAACAACTGTAAATGAAGGCAAATGGAGAAGAAAATAAGGGACACAACAATAGTGCACCAAATAAGCGAAGCCTGTATTTATTCCGAGCAAGTGCGAATTTCAAGCGAAACTCGCGGTTGTGGCAACGATGGGGGGATTATATGTGCGCCGCGTTAATAAACCTCGTTTGGTTCTAGGAGCCATGCTCACCTCCGCTGGATTCCCCCCTCCCTCTCTAGCCTCAATAGTCGGAGCGTCAAGCGTCAACTGTCTGTTATTATCCTGTCCCCAAGTTTCAGTTATTATCCTGTCCCCAAGTTTCAAGTTTCTTCTTGATATTTCTTCGCAATCCGCTTGCATTCATCATTCAACGCGCTATCCTATCGTAGGATAGTTGTGTGACAATAAGGATTGATAAAAGGAGATTGAAATGAGGTTCATACCAGTACGCGATTTCAGAACCCGCCCAGCTCAGATTTGGAAAGATCTACCAGGAAACGAAGAGATGGTGATAACCAATAACGGCAAGCCAATAGCGATGCTCGCTCCCGTTTCCGAATCAAATTTGGAAGAGACGTTAAACGCCTTCAGAAAGGTCAAGGCGATGAACGCCGTGCAAAAAATGCAGGCAATTTCATTTGAAAACAACAATGCCACCATGACATTAAGCGAAATAAACGAAGAGATAGCCGCTGAAAGGAAAAATAGAACATGAAAGTGGTAATAGACACCAATGTGCTGGTTTCTGGCTTATTGTCCCCAAGTGGCATGCCTGCGTCAATTATCAACCTTGTCCTAAATCAGAAAATAAAAGTCCTATACGACAATAGAATCATACAAGAATACCAAAACGTACTGGAAAGACCTAAGTTCAAATTTGACAAACAGGTTGTCGCGGATTTAATGGAATTCATAAAACAATTCGGAGAATTCACATTACCCACTCCTGTCAGAATAAAATTCACGGATACAGGCGATATTCCCTTCTACGAAGTCGCTTCAAGCGGCGGTGCGGATTTTTTGATTACCGGAAATCTCAAACATTTTCCAAAAGGCAATGGATTCAAGGTCGTTTCACCAAGTGAATTCAATTCAACAGACAAATTAGGGGCATGTTAATAGTGATTTTTGACGTTTGACGCTTGGGAAGAGGGCGAGCAATCGTTTCGTAACTCTTCCACACTATCCACTGCTCACTGTCCACTATTCACGATCCTCCTTTCCCCGCCCCCACTCTCCAGCGTCCACCGTCAAGTGTCGAGCCTCAATCCTCCAGTCTCCAGCGTCAAGTGTCAAGCGTCTTTTATTATCCAGTCCCTAAGTTTCTTAAGTTTTTCGTCGTAACAAAAAATCCACACGTTATGTGTTTTTATATTTCATTTCTAATAAAGGGTTTAAAAGTGAACGTCCCCAAACGACGCGGAAAAAGTCGTCTTCGGAGGCGTGAATTTTAGTTGATGCCGCATCCAACGTTGAATATCTTCGATAGTGGTGTAGTTTAGCGTCTTCCTATTACAGGATTGAGCGGGAGTTTTTTATGGATGACAATATAAAGATGGCGGAGGTGGATTTCGACTGTTTGGATCGCGACTGTGACGGATTGGTCTCATTCAAACTATCCGACGCGTTGATTGACGATTTCCAGGCGCTTTGCCCCAACTGCCACGGCGCTTATCAATTTGATGATGAATTGACGGCAAAGTTGAACAAGCTTCGCGATTTGATAGTGGCCGTTCGAAAGGCGGAAGACATTCTAGGGGATTGCAACGTGGCCATCACCGTTCCGGAAAGAACTGTTAAAGTTCCTTACGCTTTACTGCTCACGCGGTTGAACACGATGATCACATTGAATTTGGCGGGGAGGGAGATAGACTTTCACTTCAGGATAGAGCCGTCTTCTCCCGAAACATTCAGATAGAATTCATTGCTTCAGTCGGTCGGGGGCTATCTGACTGTTTTGTTGATCGTGTTTATGAATTCCGACAGCTCGAATTTGCCTTTGTGCATAACCGCGTCGCAAATCTCCTCCACTTCATGGAAATCATTGAAAGAGGATGCCAGTCCAGTCAGAGCTATCACAGGAATATCCTTGTACTCATCATTGCTTTTCATCAACTCGATGAGTTCCCATCCCGTCCTTATCGGCATCAACAGGTCGATAATGGCGAGAGCGAAGTTCGGATTCTTTTTCAGTGTGTCCACCGCCTCGTCACCGTTGGCGGCGAACTCCGTCTCGTATCCCTCCGATTTCAAGACTTTTATGTAGAAATCCCTCAACAATTCGTCGTCGTCAACGACCAAAATTCTTTTTGCCGTTTTTTCTTCGGTCATTTTCTTTTTCCTTTTTTTATTCAAGCTCAAACGCTTTGATTCGTATCGATGAGCGATGAATTACGATAATCTGTCACTAATGTGTTCCAAAGATCCGTTAAACAAGACCGATTATAATAAATACAAACTGATTTGCCGTTTGTCAAGCGTTCATTGCTGATTATCACGACTTTTTAGCGGAACCGCCCAACGCGTTTATTGTCTCGACTACGGAATCGTATCCCCTGAAAATCACTTCCGCGTTGTTTATAGTGCTTGTGCCGTCCGCTATGGTGGCGGCTATTAACATCGCCATTCCGGCGCGGATGTCCGGACTGGAGATATCCATTCCTCTCAATTTCGACGGACCTGAAATGACGACTCTGTGCGGATCGCATACGATCGCGTTGGCTCCCATGCTTATCAACATGTCCACGAAATATATACGGCTTTCAAACATCTTCTCAAAAAAAAGCGTCGTGCCGGTCGCTTGCGTCGCCAAAACTATCGTGCAACTCATCATATCGGAGGGGTATTGCGGCCAGGGGCCGTCCGATATCACCGGAGTGGCGTTGCCGAAATCGTAGTTCACCGCCAGTTTTTGAGTTCCGGGGAGAATGATGGTGTCATTTTCAAAAGAAAAGCGCAGTCCGAATTTCTCGAAGACCCTTCGCAACATCCAGAAATGGCGCGGAACGATGCCCTCCACAACCAGATCTCCACCTGTGACGGCGCTCATAATCATATAGCTGCCAGCTTCTATATGGTCGCCGGAGACGGTGAATTCAGCTCCGGAGAGCGATTTCCCGCCTCTGATGGTTATGGTGTTGGTGCCGACGCCCGAGATATCGGCGCCCATGGCTATGAGTAGTGCGGCGAAATCCTGCACATGCGGTTCGGCGGCGGCGTTTCTTATCACGGTGACACCTTTGGCGAGGACCGCGGTCATCATAATATGTTCAGTGGCCGTAACGCTCGCCTCGTCGAAAAACAACTCTTTTCCTGTAAGTCCGGATGTCGTGAAAGTCAACGGATACGAATCGCACTTGGCCATTCCGCCCAAAGAGTTCAGTCCGTAGAAATGCGCGTCCAGTCTGCGTCTTCCAATCATATCTCCGCCGGGAGCGCAGATGGTGGCTGTTCCGCATCTGGCGAGAAGAGGTCCGCAGAAAAGAAACGAAGACCGGGTGGACGAACAAAACTCCGCGGGGATCACAGTTGATTTGATCTTTTTAGCGGTCAAGCGGAGAGTGGCGCCTTCCCGATTCGTTTCAACCCCAAGTATATTCGCTATCGACAACATGCTTGAAACATCGAGAATGTCGGGAACGTTGTGTAGAATGACTGGTTCGTCGGT
>JAADHT010000118.1:4346-17779 GCA_013151705.1 Kiritimatiellota bacterium
ATCATCGGAAGCACGGCGTTCTTGTTGCCGGAGACTGTGATCCGGCCTGAAATCGCATGCCCGCCTTCTATTTTCAGTTGCGTCACTGAGTTTCTCCAATTTAGCGACCGCTATCATCTAGGCTTCATCAACACGGTTACCTTTTCAACATCTTTCGGGATGTTTTTCGTGTATGCCTCGAAATAATCATCATAGTCGCCCGTGTGGGCCGGATTGTCCAGAATTGTATTGCCGAAACTCCAAGTGTTCGCCACGTTCCCTTCTTTCGTCGCCAGACACGACTTGTCTCCTGCGAAACTGGAGCCCACAAACACCCAACCCTCCCTTTTTTTCATTTTGCCAGTGCGTTTGTTCCTGAGCCATTTTTCAATGGGAATCACCTTGCCGTCCGGCAATAGAACGAACACGTCGACAAGCGTGCCTTGAGGGGTGGATTGCGATTCCAAGGTTTTCAAGCGCGCTCCGTTCACGCCGCCCAAGAGCAGAATTCCCAGTTGCACGTTGTACGGATTGACTGATGACTTCAAGAGACTTTCATACGCCCTGCCGCGTTCAGAGCATATCAGCACTTCCAAATCGCCGGTTGTTATAGAGGTTTCCGCTGGAAACGACAACATGCGCCCGCGTCTGAGAATTCTGACTTTTCCAATCGCGATGTCGCCGTTCGGCAGAATTTTTCCTCCGATTATCCGCAAAACCTTCAGTTCCGACGATGTCAGCGGAGGAGGGGGCGGCGGCGGTTTGGCTGGCGTGTCGGCGACATCCGCCTTGGACGGGAATGTGTCGTCGCTCATTCGCGCGCAGGAGACGGCGGCGGAGAGCAGAATCACCGCGCAAAGGGGGATGTTTGAGCTCACTCTATCTCTCATTCAAGCCAACTCCCGTTTCGGTCTGCGGGTCATTAGATCGCGGACGCCGCTCCGCGAATCCTTTCCCTCGTATATTGCTTGGTAGACCTCGTTTATGATGGGCGTGTCCACTCCCGCGTTTTTCGCCAATTCGTAAGCGCTCTTCGCGGTCTTGACTCCCTCGGCGACAACCATGCCCATCTCTTTCTGTATTACGTCGATGTCCGCTCCTTTTCCCAGCTCCTCTCCGACATGGCGGTTTCTGCTGTGGCTGCTGGTGCAGGTTACTATCATATCCCCTATGCCGCTTAAACCTGAAAAAGTCTCGACTTTTCCGCCGAGCGCCACGCCTAGCCTGCTCATTTCAGCTATCCCGCGGGTGATCAAGGCCGCTTTGGGATTGTCGCCCAGTCGCATGCCGTCGATCACGCCGGCGGCTATCGCGAAGACGTTTTTAAGCGCTCCGCCCAATTCTATTCCGACAACGTCTTCTGAAGTGTAGACTCTGAAAAATGAATTCATTAACGTTTTTTGCGCGATTTCCGCAAGTTTGTGGTCGCTTGAGCCAACCACTATGGCCGTTGGCGTTTTCAAAGCCACTTCCTCGGCGTGGCTCGGTCCGGAGAGGACCGCGAATTTCGCGGAGGAACCTATTATTTCCGAACATAGCTCGCTCATACGCAGCAATGTGCCGTTTTCAATTCCTTTGGAGACATTCACCAGCAACTGTCCTGAATACAACGGGGCCAGTTGCTCCAAAGTCGCTCTCATATATTGAGATGGCGCCGCGAGGATTATCATTTCAGCGCCGTCGACCGCCTCTTTCATATCTTCCAGCAAAAGCAGTTCGCCCGGCAGTTCGATTCCCTTGAGAAACCGGTAGTTCTTTCTTGTCTCCCGCATTTCGCCGATATACTCCGGGAATGGTCCCCACTGGCGGGTTTCGTGTCCGTTGGATAAAAGCGTAAGAGCCAACGCCGTACCCCAAGCGCCATCGCTTAAAACCGTTGTTCTCATTGTTCGGATTTCCTTTCAAACTTGTTTTCGGTGCCTGACAGCAGTCTTTTGATATTAACACGGTGGCGGAATATCGCCAGCGCCGACAGCGCCGACAACATTATCAACACCGTAAAAGGGGTAGTAGTCCAACCGATCGCCGAAAACGTCCAAGCGGTGATCGGCAGCAGCAGGGCCGCGGAAACACTGGCCAGAGAGACGTATCGGGAGAAATGGAAAATCAAAACCCAG
This sequence comes from Kiritimatiellota bacterium, assembly GCA_013151705.1. Taxonomy (GTDB): domain Bacteria; phylum Verrucomicrobiota; class Lentisphaeria; order Victivallales; family JAADHT01; genus JAADHT01. The sequence goes on from JAADHT010000118.1 coordinate 6,443, forward strand.
GCGGCGCCGGCGGTTAATAGGGAAAGCGGCGCCAAAGCCAGGATTATTCCCGCTATCGTGGATATGCCTTTGCCACCCTTGAAAGCGAGAAAAATGGGCCACATATGCCCTGTCACCGCGGAGGCTGAAACCAGGACAACGTCAAGATCGGCATCGGTCAGAAGGTCGTTTCGGGCAAGCATCTCAATGACCAGTATCGGAAGCAATCCTTTGAGAAAATCCAAAACGAAACAAGATACTCCCCACTTCTTGCCCAGGACGCGGTTGACGTTAGTGGCGCCGACGTTGCGGCTCCCGTGTCGCCGAATGTCGATGCCGTTGATTTTCCCGATAATGAAAGCCCAAGGAATCGAGCCGATCAAATAACCGGCGGAAGCGACTCCGATGTATTCTATCAAATTATTCATTGGGACAATTAAGGCGGCGTCAAGATTGATGATGTTAGAGGTTTCCATCGATGCCGCGGGTGTCTTGAGGACCAGGGGCGTTTATCGGAATATAGCTGACGCCTCGGCGTTCCTGGGGAGAAGAACAACTGGATGTCAAAGCGGCCGCGGCAATCGCCAATACCGCCAATAGAAGCGTTTTGACGGCAATTCCGTTTTTTCGCGCATTCATTTTTTCACCTCGGGAAAAACAAGTGGTCAGGAATCGACCATTCAAGTCGTCGCCGGAAAAACATCAAGCCCGACACCGCGTCGTCGAAACACGGAAGCGGGCTTTTGAAAGAAAGACGCCACCAGCCACGGCTCGCATCACATTCTTTTTAGAACATATTGTAATGCTGCATCTCCTGTATTTGAAAAAACAGGAGAGTGCCAAGAAGAGCGACCGTCAATACGGTAAGTATCGTGAAAACAACGGACTTATACATATTCGACACCTCCAAATGGGACGTTTGAACTATTCTTCATCATCAGCTGAATCCTCGGAGTCCTCCGAGTCTTCATCAGCCGTTTTATCCGTGTCGTCATCAGAACTCTCATCATCAGCTGAATCGTCGTCTGATTTTTTTGTGGTTTTGATTTCTCTAGCGAAATACACCGTGTCGCCTTTGCGAATGGCCTCCGTAGTGGAATCACCAACCATATCGGCTATGGAGCAGTCGTTGTCTACCTTGACTATTTTGATTTGCCCAACGAACTTGTCTCCGCGTGCGACAGTCATCACCTGTCCTTCCGGCAACGCTACGCTTTTTTCGACTTTTTTGACGTTTCCGATGATCAATTTGTTGTCTTTGCCGAGATTGATCATGACAAAACCCCATTTCTTATTGACGTTTGTTACTTCGCCTTTAAGCATTTTGACGAGGTCCATATCAGATTTAGGCATAGCCGGCTGATCATTGCCAGGCTTGTCTCCATCACCCTCATACTGAGCGAGCCTTCCCTTCAACTTTTTTATTTCGCCTTCATTTGACTTGATGACATCCAGCTTCTGTGTCAATTTGTCATTGAGCTCTGTTACTTTCTCTTTTTGATTGGCTAATTCCGTCTTGGTTTGATCGAATTCGTCTTTTTTGGATTTCAAGGAGCTCGCGACGGAACTTAACACGTCGGCGTAGTCGTCTCCATCGAGCGCCGGCTCGGAAACATCCCAAGCCGAACATACCGCTTTGACATGCGACGCGAATGTGTCCGATTTATCTTTGACCGCTTTAACCTTGTCGCTGAAGTCGGTCAGCGGAGCGGAGTAACCATCCAGACTTTTCAAGGCGTTGGGGTCAATGGTGCAATCCACTTGTCCGGCGATCGTAGCCACTTTGGCGGCTATTTCAGAATCTCTTTTCTCAACCTTGCCCACCAAAGTGATTAGGTCGGTGCCTTTTTTCGGGTATTTTTCGATGTTTTGGAACTGTATGGACGCAAAGGAATTGGAATCGGGCAGTTTCAACGTTTCGGCCACCTTGAACAACGTTTTGCTTAAGGCGTTACGCTGTTGGATTATGTCGCTTGCCTGCGTTTCAAAGGCCCCTAGAACTTTTCCCAGATTTTTGAAATTATCATGGTAAAGTGAAGTGTTGGATGGAGCGCTTTTGGTCAGCCGCAATTTGTCGGCGATATCCGTTCCACTTTCCTCGTCCAAGGTTTTGGCCACGGAACGAATGACTTTCGCCATTTTGTCGCCGCGGTCTTTGAGTTGAACTCTTTTTTCGAAAAGCATAAACCCGAACGCGACCGCCGTTCCAGCGAGTACTAATATCAAAACGTTCAAAATCTTATTAAAAACCGCCATAATCTCCTCCTTGTATGATTTGCTCTACACTACAACTACCCTCGATTTGAAACACTATTTCAAATTCTCCGGCGAACATTCCTTGTTTCGAAACGTCCGTATTCAAAAACCCGAAGGGTAGTTTCATTGGAAACAACACCCTTGCGGACATCATCAAATAACGGAATTCACCACGTGTTAAACAATGATCTCACGCATGAAAACCCCTGCTTCGAGAAGCATCCGGAACGATAATAGAACACCTCTCATGAAAATTGCAAGAGAAAATCACGATTTTTTTTTCAAAGTGTCGAAGACCGTGTTCGCGACGATGGTGGCGGCGGCGTCCAAATCAATCACACTCGAACCTTCAGCGCCTCTTGTTTTTAACTCTATTTGACTGGAACTTAATGTTTTAGGTGAAACGGTCAATCTGTATGGAATTCCCGTTAGATCCGCGTCATTGAACATGAAACCCGCTTTTTCGCCGCGGTCGTCATAAAGAACCTCCACCCCTTTTTCAAGCAAATCGGCGTAGATTTTGTCGGCTGCCGCGGCCACGCCCTCTTTTTTCGGGTTCAACGAGCAGAGATGCACATGGTAGGGAGCTATGGAAATCGGCCATATCGGTCCCCATTTGTCGTGCGACTGCTCAAGCACCGATGCCATTGTTCTACCCACTCCTATCCCGTAGCACCCCATTATCATATTGCGGGATTTTCCGTTTTGATCCAAAAAAGAGCAGTTCATAGGCGCGGAGTATTTCGTTCCGAGTTTGAATATGTTCCCGACTTCTATTCCGCGGCGCATTTTCAGTGGCTCGCCCGTGAGCGGGCAGGGATCTCCTTCACGCACCATCGCTATATCGGCCACTTGGGCATCGGAAAGGTCTCGGTCGAAGTTGAAGTTTTTGTAGTGGCAACCGCTTTCGTTCGCTCCAACCACCAGATTCGAGCATTCCGCGACGGAGCGGTCGACCACGATTTTAATCTTCGCGGGATCCAAGGACAGCGGGGAGGCGTAGCCCGGCACGGCGCCTGAGGCGAGAATGGCCTCGTCCGAGGCATGTACCAGTTCGGCGGAAGCGATTATTTTTCGAAGTTTCGCCTCGTTCACCTCTAAATCACCGCGGATCATCGCGAAAATCAAATCGCCCGAGGCTTCTTGGAAAAACACCGCTTTGCCGGTGTTTTCAGGTTTCAAATTCAAAAACTCGGCGACTTCCCCGATGGTTTTCATGCCGGGAGTAGCCACTTTCTCCAGTGGAAGACTCTCCTCTTTTTTGAATTCGCACTTGGCTACGGCCACTTCCCTGTTCGCTTTGTAGGAGCCGTCGGGCGAAATGAACACAACATCCTCGCCGCAATCGGCCAAAGCCATGAATTCATGCGAGGTGTCGCCTCCCATCATTCCCGGATCGGATTCAATCGTAACGCAGTTTTTGAGACCGACCCTTTGAAATATCCGTTCATACGCCTGCAAAACCCGGTCGTAGTAGGTGTCGAGGCATTCCTGGTCGGCGTGAAACGAGTAGGCGTCTTTCATTGTGAATTCGCGCGCTCTAATCATTCCGGCGCGCGGACGCGCTTCATCTCGGTACTTCGTCTGTATCTGATAGACCATCAATGGAAGTTGCTTGTAGCTGTTGACTTCCGTTCGTACGAGATGGCAGACCGCCTCCTCGTGGGTCATCGCCAGAAGCATATTCTTGTCGTTTCGGTCTTTGAAGCGCAGCAATTCGCTTCCTATGCTTTCCAACCGGCCCGACTCCACCCACAATTCGGCGGGAAGAACAACGGGCATCAGAACCTCCTGGCCCTCCACCGCATCCATCTCCTCTCTTATTATCGCTTCTATCTTGCGGACGATTCTTTTGCCCAAAGGCAACAAAGAGTGGATGCCGGCGGAGACGGGTCTGATATATCCTCCCCTTATGAGGAACTTATGGCTCGTCGTGACGGCGTCTTTGGGATCCTCTTTGATTTTACGTCCCACTAGCTTCGACATTCTCATAATGTATTACTCCTTGAATAATGTGATTTTCCGGGCACACGGCGGGACAACAATGTTTCGAGCCTGAATCCTCCAGCTAGACCCTGTTCGAACGGGGTCCAGGTGGATGCTTTCCAATTGGCGCGTCTCAATCTCTCAAAGAGGCCGCCACGTCGTCGATGATCTCCTCAAGAGTCAGCGTGGGCTCCCAGCCGATCAGCGACTTTATCGTCGTCGTGTTAGGCATCCGCCTTCTCATATCCTCGAATCCAGCCTCGTAGGCTTCTTCATAGGGGATGTGTTCTATCGATGAGGAGCTGTTCAGTCTTGATACCACCAATTCAGCGAGAGCGTTGATGGTGGTGGAATGTCTCGTGCCGACATTCACGACTTTGCCGACAGCGTCATCCGTGTCGGCCAATCCCCGAAGCGCCCTGACCGTGTCGAAAACATGACAGAAGCAACGACTCTGCTCTCCGTCCCCATAGACGAGCAGAGGTTCCCCTGCGAGCGAGCGGGCGACGAATCGCGGAAGCACCATTCCGTATTGTCCCGTTTGACGCGGGCCGACCGTGTTGAAAAATCTGGTGACGATCACTGGCAGTCCATTGGATTTATGCTGGGCCATTGCGTAAAACTCGTCAAGCAGTTTGCTGCAGGCGTAGGACCAGCGGGACTTGACCGACGGGCCGATGAGGAGATCGTCCGTTTCCGAAAACTCGTCGTTGTTGGATTTTCCGTAAACCTCGCTGGTGGAGGCGATCAATGTCTTGACATTTTTCCGAGCGGCTCCCTTCAAAACTTTTTCCGTGCCGTGAACGTTGGTGACGATCGTTCTGACCGGATCATGCACCACAAGCTCAACCCCCACCGCGGCGGCGAGATGGAACACCATGTCCGAACGGGTTATCAAATACTCCAACTCCGGAAGATTCAAGATATCCCCCTCGACGAAATCGAGTCGGGGATCGTCCGCGATTTTCGCGAGATTGTCCAGCGAACCTGTTGACAAATCGTCAATCACCACAACTTCATGCCCGTCCGCTAGAAGGGATTCCGTCAAATGTCCGCCAATGAATCCGGCTCCGCCTGTTACTAGATATCGCATGATTCTCCTTTGATTTCTTGGATGGCGCTCGAAATCCCGGCGCCGTCCGTTTAAACGAATTGTCTTCCCGATTTTCAATTTTGAATTCGAACGCCCGGCATTGAACGCTCAACCCGCCTATGGCTGGTTGAATGTTCGACGTTCGTTTCTTTTCGGAGAACAACATCTTATTTCCTTCGTCATTATTCGGGTTTGGACATGCTCCCCAAAAGCGTGTCGATTTCCCGAGGAACATTCTCGACAGCCTCCGCGTAGCATCCTATTTTCTCCCTTGTCGCTCGAATGCTCACGCAACCCGCTTTCTGACCGTCAACCGTCGGAATCATCAGATTGCCGACGGCGAAAAAACCATCCGATTGCAAGTCGGAGAGAGGAGTTATAAACAAATCGGCGTCTCTTATCATTGTTATTCCAACCGTTCCAACGTAGTTGCCGAGAGCTCCCGGCATTATTTTGCGGGTGAACGTGTATATGAGCGGGAAAGTCAGCGCGTACAATTCGATCATCTCGTAGCTGGCGCTTTTCCTTGCCCGCGTGGAGTTCATCTTTAGATTGAAATCGTATTCAAAGTCGAGAAAAGCCTGCAAATGGCTTTTTTTCTTGTGTTCGTATTTGGAGGGACGGATGAAAATAGCGCTGGGAGCGCGTTCCTGGCCGGTCTCCTCGCACTCGGCCAGTTCGACGGGAAATATGAATTTCCTGCCGCGCAGGGAATGGTGGCGAGTCAAACACCACATTACAATGCTGACCACCGTGGCGGGACCTCCCATAAGGTCGCTGTAAAGCTCGTTGATTTTCTTCCTGGTTTTCATAAGGGGGCGGAAATCGATGAAAAGTATTGTTTGATAAAGGGCCTTGTGGTTGTCGAGCGTGGAACAGCGTTGAGGTTCCGGAATCGAATCGGAATTGAGAGGAGGATAGATCAATTCCCGGCGTATTCCCCAAGCTCGCTTGAGTCTGATCAGAAACTCCTGCATGGGAACCCCGTCCACCGGGACATGCTGGAATTGAAACCATAAATCGGCTTCGTCAAAGATTTTGTTGAATCTACAGTGAATGTTCAGCAAACCAAGCCCCGCATGTTTGCTGTGTATGAAGTCCGGGAGGGCGAAACGAGCTCCGGAACCGTCCAATCCATCCCCGTCCATAACGGAAAAACTTATGAAATTTCCAGTCAAAACCCTTTCCACATACGACTCCATTTCGCGTTTGACAATCACTGCCAGCGCGCTGCCGTCAATCCATTTCTCCAAATCGTTTTTCAGTATGAGCGGTCGCCGCTCGTCTCTCACGTCTTTCACTCGATTGTAGCAGTCGATTATTTTCCCGCGTAGGCTTTCTATGATGTCGTCGTCGAGTTTTTGAAATCCCGGTTTGTCGGAATCGAAACGCGGAAGTAGACTCAACAGATTTCCGGCCGCGTCGAAATCAACCTCTATCATGTCAGTGTGGATCTGCCTCTCTCTGAAAACAGTGAATTTCCCCCATTTGAGTTTCCAGTGCGCGGTTGAATTGTTTTTAATGAAATCCGCCAGACGTTCCACCACGTGTTGTCTCGCCTCCGACAAGTCCATTTCGCTTATCCGCCCTTTGTCCGATGTGTAGTCCAAACCGAAAACGGCGAGAGCGAATTTCGAGTGTTCGGTGCGGAGATACGTGCTCATTGTTTTACGCCAGCCGCTTTCCTTGGCTTCCGCTCCAAGACGTTTTAGTATCTGCAGCATTTTCATGAAAACGTAGATTATGAACGTGCCGGGAGTCCAAGTGTCGACCAACTCGTGCAATCCGGGTTTTAGTCCGCCTAATGATGAATCGCCGTCTTGGGGAGCCGCGGCGGCGTCCGAACGTTTCACCGACCGCAATTTCATCGAGGTCTCGAACACAAGTGATTCCGAATGCGAAATAGTGCCTTTTGTCAGAAATTCGCCTATCAGCGTCCCGGTGTCCTCGGCTTTCTCCTCTTGAGGACAGTGTCCGCATTCCGGGAGAATCGCCAATTTCGAGTCTTTGACGCATTTCTTGAACTCGTAGGCGAATTCGAGCGGTATTATATTGTCTTTACGCCCCCAGATCACAAGCGTGGGAATATCCAGACGGTTCAGCCATTCCCTCATTTTGTTGGGCTTCCCGGTTGAGATCGCCTCGGCCGCCTTGATCATGCAATCTTTGGCTCCTGGCAGACGAAGAAGTTCGCTGTATTCAAGCACCTCCGCGTTGTCGATGCTGTTTTTGTCGTAGCGCAACTCCTCCAAAATCACTTGGGAGATTATTTCGGAGTTGACGTGTTTGAGAAGAAGGTTGTTGGCGAGTGGGATGCGCAGTTGTCTTATGAACGACGGCAAAACAGCGTTGAAGCCGGCGCTGTCAATCAGAATGAGCTTGGAGACTCGTTCGCCGATCTCCGAGCGGGCCAGCATAAGCAGAGACACGGCTCCTCCGTAGGAGTGTCCGACGAGAGTCAAATCCTCGAGATCGAGCTTTTCCACTATTTTGGAGAGCGTCTTCGCTTGATGATATGGAGAGAAACGATCGTCGAGAGTCTTGTCGGAATAGCCAAAGCCCTTCAGGTCGGGCATTATGTATCGTCTGTCTTTCGGCAAATGCCGGAGGGTTTCATTCCAAGTAAGCGATGACGCCGCGAACCCGTGGACGAGTAGCACCGGGGCTCCTTCGCCTGTCTCGTAATACGCCATCCTCAAATTGTCGATTTCTATATATTTCCTTGGCAGCATTTTCTGATGTTTCCGCTGAAAAAGTGTATTAATTGACTTCCGAGCGCGATAAAAACGCCCGCGCCGTTATACGGCGCGGGCGCGAACTCGATGATTAGCCATCAACCTGATGTTCGATCATTTTTTCAGGAGTTTGTCCGACCATTTGGCCGCCAGTTTGCCGGCTGTCTCGCGTCCGCCGAGACCGAAAGCCAGAATGATCGTCAGCGAGAGCGTGCCCAAAGAGAACATGAAGGTCATCTCTATGATATGCTTGGCCACCCCCATTGTATGCAGCCCCATGGCCAAGACAATGAACAGTATGCTGAAACGGGCGACCAAAGGAAGAAGCACTCCGTTGGTGGCCTCGCTCAATTTGACGTGCGCGAAATTCGCGATGATATTGCCGATTCCAAGGATGATCAAACCGAGAACCACCTTGCCGGAAAACTGCAGCAGCGTGTTGAGAATCTCCGAAAGACTGTCTATTTTCAGTTGATCCACCGCCGCCATGGAAGCCGCCAGCATTATGAAGAAGAATGCCAGTCCTCCGCAGAACTTGGAGAAGCTGATCGTTCCGAAAACGCTTTTCACCCCGACACGGGACGGGATTTCGTCGGCACCCAAATTGTGGAGAAATTCCGTGAGGAAGCCGGTGATGAGACGACCGACTATGTAGGAGACCGCCAAAATCACGGCGGCTCCGATTATATAGGGCACGGAATCCAGGAGGGTGGTTAGAAGCGCCTTCGCGGGATCGGCTATAGCCGCAATCTTCAGCGTGTCCAGAGACGAGACCATTATCGGGATGAAGATTATTATGAAAATCAGTTGCGAAAGCATTTTGGAAATACTTGTCGTTTTTCCCAGGCCGGCCTTGGGCGCCACCGAATCCAAAGAGGCGGAGGCCGCTAAAACAATGCTCGACACTATTTTTGCCAGGACATATCCGGCGAAGGCGATGAACCCCGCCGCCACGATGTTTGGTATCATATCCACGAATTTGCCGAACATCTCGGAAACAGGATTCAGAACGTTTCTCACATTCAGCAGGTCGAGCGTGACGAGAAGCGTGAAGACCAGCAGCAGGTAATACGCTAGTTTGGATATCACCGGCTCGATTTTGACGGGACTGTCTTCCGGCTTTCTGTTCAGCCACTTGTCAAGTCCAATTTTGGACAGCAACGCCCGCAAGGCTTTTTCCAAAAGCTTGCTGATCAACCAGCCGATAATGAACACCACTATCGCACCCAACACGATCGGCACCCGGTCCGTGAACGGTTTGACAATCTGCAAAATCTTGTCCGTCATGTTCGTCATTTCACAATCTCCTTTTGTGTGTGTGAATCAACATCCCCGGCACTCTCCGTCCGAACGCCGCTCCTCCCGAACTCCGCGTTTGCGACGCGGACTAGCTTCTTTATAAAACGGTTGAACAAATTCCCACGCTCCGCTCCATTCGAAAACTGGAGAATCAACCGCTAAAAGTCGCCTTACGCGGCAATCTACTATCGTTTCTCCAACCTGTCAAGCTGTTTTCGATAGTTGAGCGTCGAAAATTTGGTGTTTCAATTCGCTTCGCTGATTCGCCCGGCTTTTGTCTTTTTGTATTTCTCTCTCGTCTCCAGCCAGCGCCTGTGCGCCCACAACCACTGCGCGGGATCGTCTTTGATCAGATTCTCCAACGCGGTGGAGCACCGCTGGGTTATCTCGAGTATGTCCTTCTCCTTGTCTCCGGACGGTGCGTCCAAAATGACGGGATCCGCGCAGACGAACTCGAACCTCATTTCACCGACCCTCTTGGAAACCGAGACCAGAATCGGAACTTTCGTTTTCAAATGCAGCATCGCCGGCGACGCGGTCGTGCGAGCTTCGCGTCCGAAAAAATCAACAACGACACCCTCCGTCGTCGACGTGTGCTGATCGGATATTATACAGACGGATTCGCCCTTCCGTAAAGCGCCCATCAAGGATTTAAGCGCCCCCTCCTTGGGGCATATGCGATGATTGAATCCTTCGCGCTGTTTGTAGACGTATTCGCCTATTTTGGGATTGTCGAACGGCCGCATAACCGTGAGAAGCGGGTTGCCGCAAAGCAGCGAATATCCCATGCCGGCTATTTCCCAATTTCCGTAATGGCCGGTGACCACGATGCATTGCGCCGGAGTCTTGGAAGTGAAAAACATCTCGACCGCCTCCGGCGAGCCAGTCGGCGTGATCATGCCGCGGACGCTCTCGGGCGTCAGATATTGTTTCATCTTCAGTATTTCAACCGCCACCTCGCCGAAATGCGCGAAATTCGCGCGCGCCATCCGACGGGCCTCCCTTTCGTCGGCCGCGACTCCGGCGAGAAGGAGGTGCGCGATGGTCCGCCTCCTGTGACGAACATCGAACAGATAAAATAAACGCGCGCAGCCGCGGCCGATCAAGTAGCATATCCTTAACGGGAGCAGTCTTACGATGAAGGCTAGAATCCTGGTCGAGACGTATTCGAGATATATCAGCGACGAACTTTTTCTTTTTTTCTTTGGCATTGAACATTTTCTCCCGGAAAAAACATCAAAACTTTAATCTACACCCACAGACCTCTCTTGCAACCCGTGAAAGCGCCGCCGAGGGGTTTTCTTCTTTTCCTTTCACTTCGAAAGGCTTTGAGCTTGAATATCGAAGATCCTATCCCGCACGGGGAGGACATCTGTCCATCGTCTCATCAGAAGCGGATACGATGCTCGGCATCGCGCGCCGCTTTGAAAAATCCACCTACCGCTCATAATGGGATGCCGCGCGGTTCTTCCTACGCTCTACGAGCTTTCTCCGTCGCCAAAGGCTATGGAGGACAAGACGGGGGACAGGCTGTTCAGACTTTTGCAATTGGCTCGACTGTTTACTTTTTACTTGCCTTCAGCTATTCACTTAGCTATTACCCAACCACTTGAAAAAAAATCGTTTTTTTTTGTTGGAACGCTTGCGCGTTTCGCGGGATGCGGTTATATTCCGCTTTTTCCGTCGTCGGCGCTTGAGTGATTCGGCGTCCGTTCCGGAGAGGATGGTCGGCGTTTGGGAAGACGGTCGGGATATTTATCGGCCGTTCGCGCGCTATTCGAAAACAAGGGTTTTGGGGAAATGAGTAAACCGCCGTTCGCGAAAAAACTGGGGAAATTGACGAAACCGCTCGCCGTTCTGTGCGCCGTTCTGATCGCGGTTCCCCTGATCATACTCCTGCTGAGACCGGAAATACTCCACCTGGTCCTCCCGCCGACCCCGTAGGGTCAAAAAACTCATCCGCGGGGGAAAGTGATTGATTTATTCCGA